>NZ_JBFRFS010000017.1:0-64342 GCF_052114945.1 Glaciibacter sp. 2TAF33 | reverse complement strand
GTGCCGAAAGTCACCCCGTCCTCGAAAGTCGTCGGCGACCTGGCCCTGTACCTGGCCGCGGTGAACGCCGACCCGGCGGACTTCGAGGCGAACCCGGACAAGTACGACGTCCCGGACTCGGTGGTCGGGTTCATGGCCGGTGAGCTCGGCGACCTCCCCGGCGGCTGGCCGGAACCGTTCCGCAGCAAGGTCCTCGCCGGCCGCACCATCAAGATCGGCGTCACCGAGATCACCGACACCGAACGCACCGCGTTGAACGGCGACAGCCCCACCCGGCGGCAGATGCTCAACCAGCTGTTGTTCCCGGCGCCGACCCGCCAGTTCGAACAGATCCGGGAACTGTTCGGCGACCTCTCCGTCGTCGACACCGTCGACTACCTCTACGGCCTGAACCAGGGCGGCGAACACGTCGTCGAGATCGACAAGGGCGTGCGCCTCTACGTCGGCCTCGAAGCCATCGGCGAGGCCGACGACAAGGGCATGCGCACCGTGATGACCATCCTCAACGGGCAACTCCGCCCCGTGTTCGTCCGCGACCGGTCGATCGCCGTGCAGACCAAAGCCGCCGAGAAAGCGGATGCGAACCGGCCCGGCCAGATCGCCGCCCCGTTCTCCGGCGTCGTCACCCTGCAGGTCGACGACGGCGACCAGGTCGAAGCCGGCCAGGCCGTCGCCTCCATCGAGGCCATGAAAATGGAAGCCGCGATCACCACCCCCATCGCCGGCACCATCGAACGCGTCGCCATCCCCAAGACCCAACAGGTCGACGCCGGCGACCTGCTCGTGGTGGTACGTCCACGGTAGGCTGACGTCGTGCCAGACAAACGCCCGTACCCGGAAAAACCCAGTGGGCCCGAAGCCGGTGCAGACGACTACGGCCAGTCTGCCGCCGACCACGGTGCAGAACCCGGCGACGAATACAACAGTGAGCTGCCTCCGCACACCTTCGAGAACCTGGCGTCCGCGTTACCGGAGAGCCTGAGCATCCCGGTCGGGGTGCCGGGTGCGCATCGTCGTGCGCTGGAGCCGGAACCCGCGGGGCCCGAGTCAGCCCGCCCGAACCACGGTGTGCCGGAGCGTCGCGTCACAGCCCGGGCCACCCCGGAACGCGGCGTGCCGGACCGCACCGTCACACCGTCGGTGGCCCCGCCCCGCTCAGAGCCGACCACCCACACCATCGAGATCGACACCTCGGCCATCAGCCGCGGCGAACGGGGCGGGACCGGTTCGTCCGACCACCGTTCCGACCACGCCGGCAGCGTCGACACCGTTGCCGCGCAATCCCGCCGCGACCGCGCGCGGGCACACGCCGCGGGCGAGCCCGAGTCGGCCTCGATGCTCACCTCGGACCGGCTGCTCGAGGTCAACCGCAAGACCCGCCGGCCGCCGCACGGCACCTGGAACCGGTTCGTGTACAACGCCACCCTGCACCTGGTGAACCTCGGCGACTCGGCCAAGGTGCGCGCGCACATCGCAATGGACGAACGCATCCAGAAGGAGTTCGAGGGCGGTACCCGGTTCGTGCCGGTCCTCACCCGCAAGGGCGGTGTCGGCAAGACCACCGTCACCACCCTCCTCGGCATGGCCCTCGCCGATGCCCGCGAAGACCGCATCATCGCCGTCGACGCCAACCCCGACCGTGGCACCCTCTCCGAGCGGGTCGCGAAGCAGACCCGGTCAACGGTGCGGGACGTCGTGACCAAAGCCGCCTCCATCGGCGGGTTCACCGACTTCTCCGCCCTGGTCTCCCGGGACGAGACCCGGCTCGACATCCTCGCCTCCGACAGCGACCCGATGCTCTCCGAGGCGTTCGACGAGAACGACTACAACGTCGTCGCCGACCTCGCATCCCGGTTCTACTCCATCGTGCTCACCGACTGCGGCACCGGCATTGTGCACTCCGTCATGCGAGCCACCCTGCAGCGCGCGGATTCGATCGTGATCGTCTCCGGCGGCAGTGTCGACGAAGCCAGGCTCGCCTCGGAGACCCTGACCTGGCTGGAGGCCAACGGCTACGGCGAACTGGTGCGGAACGCCATCGTCGCACTCAACACGGCCACCCAGGGCACCAACCTGGTCAAGCTCGAGGAGATCGAGTCGCACTTCCGCTCCCGGGTTCGTGAGATCGTGCGCATCCCGTACGACCCGCAGCTTGCCGCGGGCAGCGTCGTCACCTGGCGGGACCTCCGGCCGATCACCCGGCTGGCCGCACGAACCCTGGCTGCCCTCGTCGTCGAGGGACTGCCCGCCGACCGTACCGCCTAGCCGCCCGGTCCCCGGCCCCCGCGGAACCACCCGACCGGCCGGACCCGCGACCTGCGCGCACCACACCGAACGCATCCGCTATCAGAAATGGGGAGACCACAGTGCCCGAACGCCCGATCCGACTCTTCGGCGACCCGGTCCTGAAGACCGTCTCCGACCCGATCGTATCCATCGACGACCGGGTGCGCGGACTCGTCAATGACCTGCTCGACAGCGTGCTGCTGCCGGGGCGCGCCGGTGTCGCGGCCGCGCAGATCGGGGTCAACCTGCGGGCATTCAGCTACAACGTCGACGGCGATGTCGGCTACATCCTGAACCCAGAGATCGTCGAGCTGTCCGGGGAGCCGGAGCTCGTCGACGAGGGCTGCCTGTCGGTACCGGGCCTCTGGTACCCGACCAGCCGGTATCCGTTCGCCCGCGTCACCGGCATCGACCTCGACGGCAACGCCGTCGAACTCTCCGGGACCGGGTTGATGGCGCAGGCGCTCCAGCACGAGACCGACCACCTCAACGGGCTGCTCTACCTGGACCGGCTCGACAAGGAGAACCGCCGGGCCGCGATGAAGGAACTCCGCGAGTCGGACTGGTTCTAGCGCTCCGGCCCAGGGGCGCTGGCACCCCCTACTTCGTGCGCGGGACGGCGATGCCCTCAGTGGTGGGCGCCCCGGCGTACATTCCCTCGACCACGTCGGCGAAGTCCCGCATGATGATGTTGCGTTTGATGCTCATCTTCGGCGTCAGGTGACCGGTGGCCTCGGTGAGCTCGCTCGGCAGCACCACGAACTTGCGAATCGACTCCGCCCGTGACACCCGGTCGTTGGCGTGGTCAACGGCCCGCTGCACTTCGGCGAGCACCGTCGGGTTGACGGATGCCTCGGCCAGCGACATGCCCGCGTCTTCGTTGTTGTTGTTCAGCCACACCGGCAGCATGTCGGGGTCGAGGGTGATCAGGGCGCCGATGAACGGCTTCTGGTCGCCGACCACGATGACCTGGCCGATCAGCGGGTTGGCCCGGATCGGGTCCTCCAGGGCAGCGGGGGCGACGTTCTTGCCGCCGGCCGTCACGATGATCTCCTTCTTACGGCCGGTGATGGTGAGGAAACCGTCCGCGTCGAAATCGCCGATGTCGCCGGTCTTGAACCAGCCATCGTCGAAGGCGTCAGCGGTGGCCTCGGGGTTCTGCCAGTACCCGGTGAAGATGTTGACGCCCTTGAGTTCCACCTCGCCATCGTCCATCACGCGCATCGACACCCCCGGCAGGGGCGGCCCGACGGTGCCGATCTTCGCCTTGTCGGCCAGGTTCACCGTGGCCGGTGCGGTGGATTCGGTGAGGCCGTAGCCCTCGAGGATCACAATGCCGAGGCTGTGGAAGAAGTGGCCCAGGTGTGCGCCGAGCGGAGCCGAACCGGAGACGGCGAACTTCACGTTGCCGCCCATCGCCGCGCGCAGCTTGCTGTAGACGAGCCGGTCGAACAGGGCGAACTTCACCTTGTCGAACAGGGAGATCGGCGTGCCGTCCTGCAGGGCCCGCGAGTGCGACACCGCGATCTCGGCCGCCGCGCGGAAGATCTTGCCCTTGCCGCCGGCTTCGGCCTTCTGCTCGGCCGAGTTGTAGACCTTCTCGAACACGCGGGGAACGGCCAGCAGGAAAGTGGGCTTGAAGCTTCCGAGCGACGGGAGCAACTGCCTGGTGTCGGCCTGGTGGCCGACCCGCACACCGGCGTGCACACAGAGCACCGCGATGAAGCGGGCGAAGATGTGGGCGGTGGTGATGAAGAGGAGGGTGGATGCGCCCTGCTCGTCGCTGAGTACCTCTTTCAGGGCGACCGCGGCGTTACGGCTGGTCTCCAGGAAGTTGGAGTGGGTGAGCACACAGCCCTTGGGCTTGCCGGTGGACCCGGACGTGTAGATCAAGGTGGCCATGTCGGCCCCGACGGCCAGGGTCCGGCGGCGCTCGATCTCGGCATCCGTGACACCGATGCCGGCGGCGGCCAGTTTGTCGAGGTCGCCGAGCTCGATCTGCCAGACATCATCTATATTCGAGAGTTCGGGGTGCACCTCGTCGAACCGGGAGAAATGGTCGGAGGTTTCCACGATCAACGACGTCGCGCCGGAATCGCCGAGGATCCACTGGATCTGGCTGGGGGAACTGGTCTCATAGACCGGCACCAGGATCGCGCCGGCGTACCAGACGGCGAAGTCGATCAGCGTCCATTCGTAGCGGGTCTTGCAGATCAGGCCGATCTTGTCGCCCGGCTCGATTCCGGCGGCCACCAGCCCCTTGGCCAGCGCCACCACCCGGGCGTGGAATTCCGCGGTGGTGACCGGCGTCCAGCCGCCACCACTGGGAAGTGAGAACAACACCAGCTCCGGCGTGGCGCGGAAACGGTCCTCCAGAAGGTCGGAGACGTTGGACTGCGGGTCTGCGGGCACAACAGCGGGCATATCGAACTGTTTCACGGCAACTCCTTCGGCACCGAGCGGGCGTTTTCGCCCTGCGGCAAACTGGTTTACTACACTCTAGGGGGTGCCGCAGGGCGCCCGTCCGACACTCCCCACCTGGGCGTGAAGCCCCGACGAAAGGCGCCCGCCGTGCATGCCATCGGAATCGACATCGGCGGCACCAAGATCGCCGGTGCCCTCGTCGACGAGTTCGGAACCATCATCCGCTCCGACCGCCAGCCGAGCCCGGCCGGAGACCCCCGCGAGATCGAAGACGTCGTCGTCGCCATGATCAACGGGTTGGCTGCGGGAGAAGAGGTCTGCGCTGCCGGCGTGGCTGCGGCCGGGTTCATCGACTCGGCCCAATCGACCGTCTACTACGCCCCCAACATCAACTGGCGCAACGAACCGTTCCGCGACGCGCTCGAGGCCAGGCTCGACCTGCCGGTCATCATCGAGAACGACGCCAACGCCGCCGGCTGGGCCGAGTTCCGCTACGGCGCCGGCCGGCTGTACAGCGACATGGTGACGCTGACCATCGGCACCGGCGTCGGCGGAGCCATCGTGGCCGGCGACAAGCTGTTCCGCGGCGGCTTCGGCGCCGCCGCCGAACTCGGCCACCTGCGACTCGTCCCCGACGGGCTGCCCTGCGGCTGCGGAGCCCGCGGGTGCATCGAGCAGTACGGCTCCGGGCGCGCGTTGCTCCGTATCGCCAATGACTTCGCGGATGCCGGCGGAATCGGCCTCGGACTCGCAGCGGCCAGGCAGCGCAGGGGCAAACTCACCGGCAAGGACGTCGGCCGCCTGATCGAGGAGCACGACGGCGGGGCGCTGGCCGCCCTCCGCCAGCTCGGGAACTCGCTGGGCCAGGCCTGCGCCAGCCTGGGCGCGGTCCTAGACCCGCAGATCTTCGTGATCGGCGGGGGAGTGTCGGCCGCCGGAAACCTGCTCCTTGATCCGATCCGCGTCGCCTACCTCGAGCACCTCCCGGCTCGCGGCTACCACCCCGAGCCCGAGTTCGCGGTCGCCGAGCTGGTCAACGACGCCGGCGTGGTCGGCGCGGCCGACCTGGCCAGGCTCCACGCCGCCGGCGCGTAAGCGGCGGATCTGCGCGGTCGTGCGTGAGCGCCCGACTAGGCTGATCAGCAAGCGAGAGGAGACGGCGATGTTCTACTGGTTCATGAAGAACGTCGTGGTCGGTCCGCTGCTGCTCGGAATCTTCCGGCCCTGGGTGATCGGGTTGGAGAACATCCCGAAGGAAGGCGGCGTGATCCTCGCCAGCAACCACCTCTCCTTCATCGACTCGATCTTCCTGCCCCTCGTGGTGCCGCGCCGGGTCGCCTTCCTGGCCAAGAGCGAGTACTTCACCGGCACCGGCCTCAAGGGCTGGGCGACCAAACAGTTCTTCAAGGCCACCGGCCAGCTGCCGATCGACCGTTCCGGCGGCAAGGCCTCCGAGGACTCGCTCAACACCGGCCTCCGCGTCCTCGGCGAACAGCACGTGCTCGGCATCTACCCGGAGGGCACCCGCAGCCCCGACGCGAAGCTGTATCGCGGCCGCACCGGTGTCGCCAGGATGGTGCTCGAATCCGGTGTGCCGATCGTCCCGGTCGCGATGATCGACACCGAGAAGGCCATGCCCACCGGCACCCGCATCCCGAAAGTGCGCCGCGTCGGCATCGTCATCGGAAAGCCCCTTGACTTCAGCCGCTTCGACGGAATGGAAGGCGACCGCTTCGTGCTGCGCTCGGTGACGGACGAGTTGATGTACGAACTGCAGCGGCTCAGCCACCAGGAATACGTGGACGTGTATGCCACCAGCGTGAAAGAAAAGCGCGCAACCCTTTCGCGATAAGCTGCCAGAGTCCCCCCGCGCCGAGCCTCGGATATTCGTGTGCCGCGCAGCCGCATGCTCAGTGCCATCAAGAGAAAACAGGAACAGCCCAGTGGTAGACCCCACCGAACCAGTTGTAACAGCGGATGACTCGGTGATTGCTGGTCTGGACTATTGGCGCACGCTGCCCGTCAAGCAGCAGCCGACCTGGCCAGACGCCGACGCCGTGGCCGCGGCATCCGCTGAACTGGCGACGATGCCGCCGCTGGTGTTCGCCGGCGAGGTCGACATCCTCCGCACCCGGCTCGCCGAGGCCGCACGCGGCGAGGCGTTCCTGCTGCAGGGCGGTGACTGCGCCGAGACGTTCGCCGGCGCCACCGCCGACCAGATCCGCAACCGGGTCAAGACGGTGCTCCAGATGGCGGTCGTGCTGACCTACGGTGCCTCGATGCCCGTGGTCAAGATGGGCCGGATGGCCGGCCAGTTCGCCAAGCCGCGCTCGAGCGACTTCGAGACCCGCGGCGACGTGACGCTGCCCGCCTACCGCGGCGACATCGTGAACGGCTACGACTTCACCCCCGAGTCCCGCGAGGCCGACCCGGCCCGCCTGGTCAAGGGGTACCACACTGCCGCCTCAACGCTGAACCTGATCCGGGCGTTCACCCAGGGCGGGTTCGCCGACCTCCGCCAGGTGCACAGCTGGAACCAGGGCTTCGCCGCCAACCCGGCGAACCAGCGCTACGAAGGCCTGGCCAAGGAGATCGACCGGGCGATCAAGTTCATGATCGCCTGCGGCGCCGACTTCGACGCGATGAAGCGCACCGAGTTCTACACCAGCCACGAGGGCCTGCTGATGGACTACGAGCGCCCGATGACGCGAATCGACTCCCGCACCGGGACGCCGTACAACACGTCGGCGCACTTCATCTGGATCGGCGAACGCACCCGCGACCTGGACGGCGCCCACGTCGACTTCCTCTCCCGGGTGCGAAACCCGATCGGCGTCAAGCTCGGCCCGACGACCACCCCGGACGACATGATGCGACTGGTCGACACCCTCGACCCGCACCGCGAACCCGGCCGCCTCACCTTCATCACCCGGATGGGCGCCGGCAAGATCCGGGACGCCCTGCCACCGCTGCTCGAGGTGATCAAGGACAGCGACGCGACCCCGCTCTGGGTCACCGACCCGATGCACGGCAACGGCATGACAACGCCCACCGGGTACAAGACGCGTCGTTTCGACGACGTCGTGGACGAGGTCAAGGGCTTCTTTGAGGCGCACCGCGCCGTCGGGACGCACCCGGGCGGCATCCACGTCGAACTGACCGGCGACGACGTCACCGAGTGCCTGGGCGGCTCGGAGCACATCGACGAGGCCAGCCTGGCCACCCGGTACGAGTCGCTCTGCGACCCGCGCCTGAACCACATGCAGTCGCTGGAGCTCGCGTTCCTGGTTGCTGAGGAGCTCGCGGTCCGCTGACCGCGGCCCGCTTGTGGGCCGCGACGGAGGCGGCGCCGCCCGGTCAGAACTGCGGGGTGAGGGTGATGGTCGCGCCCTTGGGCACCGTCTGGCCGGCAGCAGGGTCGGTGGACTGAACCTTGAGGACGGGCGCGATCGCATCCGCTCCTGGGTTGTACTTGAGCTTGAAGCCGAGGTCGAGAAGTTTCTGCTTGCCGTCGTTCCAGTTCATCCCGACGACATTGGGGACCACGACCGGCTCCGGCCCCCGCGAGATGGAGAGCACCATGGTGTCGCCCTCGCGCACGGGGCCGTCCTTCGCCGGGGACGCGGAGATCACGTCGCCTTCCGGAACCGTGTCGTTGTAGCTGCTCTCGCCGGCCTGCACCACGAGGTGTTTGTCGCCGAGGATGGTGGTCGCGTCGTCCACCGTCTTGCCCGACACGTCCGGGATGGCGCCGAGGGAGACGACGAGGTTCACGTTCAGGCCGACGAAGGAGGGGCCGCCGGCCGAAACATCGGTGCCGTCGGTCTCCAGCGACGCGGCGACCACGGTGCCGGCGTCCACGGTGTCGGTGAATTGGGCATCCGTCGTGCCGACGGCGGCGCCGAGGTCGGTGATCGCCTTCGTGGCAGCGTCCTGGCTGAGGCCGGCGAGCGGGGGGAGCGTGATCGGTTGCCGGCCCTGGGAGACGTTCACGGTGACCACGCTGCCCTTGGCCACCCGTGCCCCCGCGCCGGGGTGGGTGCTGGTGACCAGGCCCGCTTCGATCGTGCTGCTGTACTCCGTGCCGAGCGTGGTCTTCAGCCCGAGCTCGGCGAGCTGGGCCGTTGCCGCGTCGGGTGAGGCGGATGCCAGCTGCGGCACTGCCACCTGGGAGCCGGGCCCGGCGCCGAAGTACCAGCCGGTGCCGCCGGCCAGGCCGGCCAGCAGGATGACCAGCGCGAACAGCCAGTAGCCGCGGCGCTTGCGTTTCTGCGCCTTGGTGGCGAGCGCGCTCGTGCTGGTGGACACCAGCGGCTCTCCGGTGGCGACCATGGCCAGCGGCCCGGCACCGAGGACCTGGGTCTCAGCGTCGGCGACCATCGAGTTCACGGCACCGGGCATGACCATGGTCTGCTGCATGGTGGTGGAACTGGGAACCATCGGCCGCACAATGTGCTCGACATCCAGCAGCTGGTCCAACATCACCCGCGCGTCACGCGGGCGCTGCTCCGGATCGCGGGCGGTGGCCCACAGCACGAGATCATCGAGTTCCCGAGGGGTCGACGAGACGCGGGTGCTCGGCATCGGTACCGTGTCGTTGGCATGCTGGTAGGCGATCTGCATCGGCGCTTCACCCACGTACGGCTGCTCGCCGGTGAGCATCTCGTAGGTCATGATGCCGAGCGCGTAGATGTCGCTCCTGGCGTCCGCCACACCCCGGGTGACGAGCTCGGGGGAGAGGTACGCGATCGTCCCGAGGAGGGCCTGGCCGGTGGCGGTGTTATTGCTCGCCGCGCGGGCCAGGCCGAAGTCACCGAGCTTGATGCGGCCGTCGTCGGCCAGCAAGACGTTCTCCGGCTTGAGGTCGCGGTGCACGATACCGGCCTTGTGCGCGGCGGCCAGCCCGCTGAGCACCGCCTCGAGGATGTCGATGGTCTGCTCCGGCGTGAGCTTGCCGTAGTCCTTCAGCAGGTCACGGAGCGTGATGCCGGGGAGGTACTCCATGACCAGGTACGCCATGTCGGCGTCCTGGCCCTGGTCGAAGACGTTCACGACGTTCGGATGGGCAAGTCGCGCAGCGGAACGGGCCTCCTGCACGAAACGGCTTTTGAAGGTGTTGTCGTCGGCCAGGTGGCCGTGCATGATCTTGATCGCGACGCGCCGTTCGAGGCGCAGGTCGGTGGCCAGGTAGACGGTGGCCATCCCGCCGCGCGCGATTCGCGAGCGCACCTGATATCGGCCGTCGATGAGACGGCCGATCATCGGGTCTGACGGCGTATCGGTCACCTGTCTACTCTAAGGAAGCGGACGGCAAACAAACCGCTAACACCCCGTACGGCGGCGGGATGTTACCGACCTTTAACCTGGGGCGTCAGCCGAGCTCCGCGAGCCAGGCGCGCGCGGGCGCCTCCCACTTGGCGTAGAAGTCCGGGTACGCCGAGATCTGCACGGCCTGCGCGGCCTGCGTCACGGTCATCGACTCCCAGCCCGGAATGTCGAGGAGGCCGCGGGTGACACCCCGATTGGGGTTGCCGGCCCCGCCGAAGAACGCCCGGCTGGCCCGTGCCGGGTCAAGGACCTGCTCCGGGGCGCCCCAGCCGGCGCTCGGCCGCTGCTGGAACAGGCCCAGCGAATCGCGGTCACCGTACTGCACGTTGCGGAGCCCCGATTCCTGGGCGGCCGCGGCCAGGGCGATGACCAGCCCGTAGTCGTTGACCCCGGCGGCGCGGCCGGTGGAAACGATGATCGACGCGTTGGCCCGCATCTCGTCGGTGAGCACGGTCGGCACAATCGGCGTGACGTAGCTGGCCAGCACCGGCGCGGGGACCGGCACCGGCGCGTCCGGTGGCATCCGGAGTACCTGGCCCGGGTAGATGATGCTGGACCAGCCGAGGCCGTTCGCCTCGAGGACGGCCTGCACGGAGACCCCGGCGGCTGCGGCGACGCCGCTGATGGTGTCACCGCTGGCAATGGTGTGGGTGGCCGCGGCGGGGGCTGCGGGAGCCGGTGCCGCGGCGACGGGAGCGGCGGCGGGCGCCCAGGCGTGGGCATCCGGAATCACGATGGCCTGTCCGGGGAAGATGATGCTGGTGCGGTCGAGCCCGTTCGCGGCCAGCACGGCGGAGGCCGGCAGCCCGTGGGCGGCGGCGATTCCGCTGATGGTGTCACCGGAGACGACGGTGTGCCGCGTGAGCTCGGCTGCCACCGGTGTGGGCGCGGGCGCCGCAACCAGGGGAGCCGCCTGGGTGCTCAGTGTCAGCACCTGGCCCGGGAAGATCAGCGCCGACCAGCCGAGGCCGTTCAGGGCGAGCACGGATGCCGTCGACAGGCCGAACCGGCCGGCGATGCCGCTGACGGTGTCGCCATCGACCACGGTGTACTGCGCGGGTGCGATCTCGGTCGCGGCGGTGGCGGCCGCCAGGCCCTTCGTGAGTGCCTGGCCGGGGAGGCTGTCCTTCGGCTTGGGCTGGCGCTTCTGCAGGGAGTCGGCATGGGCGGGCGCGGCCAGGTTCAGCGTCATCGCGATGGTGCTGGCGAACACGATCGGCATCGTGCCGAACAGCAGGCGGCGGCGCTTGCCCGTGCGGGGAGCCGAGTGTTTCGGTTCGTCGCTCCGGCGGGCCGGTGGGACGACATCCGCTGCCGCCGTTGCGTGTGCGGCCTGCTCGGTGTCGAGCGGAAGTGAGACGTAAGACGGCATGAGACCTCCCGTCGGGTACGTGTGCCAACCCCCACGCTGACACAGAAATATAGAGGAGTCAACCAATGTGGCCAATGGGGCTGGTGGGGTTCTAGTCGATCTGTTGGACACATGGTTGCCCCGGTGCCCCGACCCGCGCCCGCTGTGCGGCGGCCGTGGCACCGGCTGTGGAGTCGGCGGGCGGCCGGAGGGCGACACGGCGCTGCCGGTCATGGCAGACTTGACCCGTGACGGACGCGTTCGAAGAGCATCAGTGGCTGACCATCCCCGACCTGGTTGAACGACTCGGCATCACACAGGGCCGGGTGCGCAGGTTGATCGAGGACCGGCACCTGCTGGCCGTTCGCCGCAACGGCGTGCTCCAGGTGCCCGAGATCTTCCTGGACAGTGAAGGACCTCTCAGCGACCTCCGGGGCACGCTGTTCGTCCTCGCCGACGACGGGTTCACCGACGACCTGGCGATGGAATGGCTGCTCGAGACGGACGACAGCCTGGGTGTCGCACCGATCACGGCGCTGCGCGCCGGCCGCAAGGCCGAGGTGCGCCGGGTCGCCCAGGCGCTCGCCTGACTCCTCCCCCCTTTGCGTGAACCCTAAGCCCTCGCCTTGGCCCGCGAGAACGCACTTGTTGGGCCTAAACGAGCCTGATAACCCCAACAAGTGCGGGTTCGGCGAGAAGGGGCGCTAGAAGTCGCGGCGCGTCACCTTCTCGGTGAGGGCGGCAAGCTCTTGTTTGGCGCCCGCGTCCATTGGCGCGTCCCGGAGCGCGGCCATCGCCTCGCGCACGTGTCCGGTGATGAGTTCCTCGGTGCGCTCGACCGCGCCGCTGCCCGCGATCACGTCCTGCAGCGCGCTGATCTGGGACGCGGTGAGCGCGGGATCGCCGAGCTCGCCGTCGAGCCGCGCCCGGGCGCGCGCATCGAGCGCGCGCCGCGCAAGCGCGACCAGGACGGTGCGTTTGCCCTCCCGAAGGTCGTCACCGCTGGGCTTGCCGGTGACCTCGCTGTCGCCGAAGACGCCGAGCAGGTCGTCCCTGAGCTGGTAGGCGATCCCGAGCGGCAGGCCGAACGCCCCGAGCGCGGCCAGCTGCTCGTCGGTGCCGCCGGCCAGGGCGGCGCCGATCTGCAGCGGTGCCTGCACGCTGTACTTGGCGGACTTGAAGGTGATCACACGCATCGCCCGGTCCTGCAGCTCCGCCTCCGGCTGCACCAGCCAGGCCTGCTCCTCGAGGATGTCGAGGTACTGCCCGGCGGTGACCTCGGTGCGCATCCGGTTGAACTCGTCGCGCGCCCGGCGTGCCGCATCCCGGTCGGCGACCAGCTCGAGCCCCTCATCGAGCAGCTCATCGCTCCAGCCCAGCATGAGGTCACCGAGCAGCGTGGCGGCCGCGCGGCCGTACCCCTCATCGCTGCCCGCCCATCCGCTCTGCCGGTGCATGCCCTCGAACAATTTGTGAGCGGATGCGGCCCCCCGGCGGGTGTCCGAATTGTCGATGATGTCGTCGTGCACCAGCGCGGCAGCGTGGAAGACTTCGAGCGCCCCGGCGGCGCTGATCGTGGCGGCCAGGGCACCCTCAGAGAGCGGGCCGACGCTGGTGGCGCCCCAGTAACAGAACGTGGCCCTGAATCGCTTGCCAGCGCTGAGAAATTGCCGTGAGAAGTCCGCCAGTGGAGCCAGATCAGGGCTAACTGAGACCAGAATTGGTTGACGGGCCACTAGGAATTCGTTGATGCGAGATTGAACCAGGTCGACCACGCGATTGCTTTCAGCCACGTGCCTAGCCTAGCTACCGCAGCTGGACTAGAATTGGGAGCTAACCCGCTCGATCCCGTCATTGGAGGGAATGAGATGCCGCTTTCGGAACAGGAGCAGCGACTCCTTGAAGAGATGGAGCGCAGCCTCTATCACAACGATGCCGATTTTGTGGCGACCGTCGGGGCATCGAGGCTGCGACCGAACTATCGCTCGATCGCCGTGGGTGTGTTGATGGCGGTGGCAGGAATCGCGGCATTGATTGCCGGCGTCGCCATCCAGCAGTTGTGGCTCGGCATCCTTGGTTTCGTCGTGATGTTCGGGGGAGTGCTCGTCGCGATCACGCCGTCGAAGGCCGTTCGTCGCTCGGCGGCAGCATCGGCCGGTCGGATGCCGAGGCAGGGCCGTGCGTCCTCGGCCGCGTCCGGACAGGGGTTCATGGACCGTCTGAACGAGCGCTGGGACCGTCGCCAGGACGGGCAGCGCTGATCCACCAGCGCTGGTCCACCAGCGCTGGTCCACCGGCGTGGCCGCACGCGGCGCCGCCGGGTCCGGATGCCGTCATTGCCGGGGCATCCACGTCTCCCCACCATCACCCACCAGAGAGCCGGCTGGCGCGTCGCCTGAGGGCGCCCCACCAGCAACCAGGGCCGATCATCCCGATCGGCCCTTTTTTGCGCCCCCGGCTAGGCCCTCCTGCTCCATTTCCCTCCACCGGCTACATGCCTTACGTAGAGCGGAATCCTGCGCCCCATTCGGGCGGATTTGGCATCCGCTAGAGACTTTGTGGTACGGAGTGGAGTAAAGTGGAGCGACACCTGACCTGGCCGGATGAAAGGGGTGATGATGTTCCTCGGGACCTATGCCCCCAAGCTCGACGAAAAAGGGCGAATCATCCTTCCGGCGAAGTTCAGGGACGAACTCTCCACCGGCGTCGTCATGACCCGTGGCCAGGAACACTGCATCTACGTGTTCAGCACTCGCGAGTTCGAGGACCTGCACGACAAGATCCGCCAGGCCCCGGTCACCAGCAAGCAGGCCAGGGACTACCTGCGCGTCTTCCTCTCCGGCGCCAGTTCCGAGACGCCCGACAAGCAGAACCGGGTGACCATCCCGGCCAACCTTCGCAGCTACGCAGGACTCGACCGTGAACTCACCGTGATCGGAGCGGGCAGCCGCGTCGAGATCTGGGACAGCGAAGCCTGGGAGACCTACCTGACCGAGCAGGAAGCCTCGTTCGCCAACACCACGGAGGAGGTGATCCCGGGACTCTTCTGATCCTGGCGCCTGACTCCCAGCCGTTCACTCCTGACACACTTCCCCGGTGGCAGGCAAGAACGGATGGGGATCAGGCTCCAGGGCCGTCCCGGCACTACATGGCCATCAACGACATCCACACCCCGGTCCTGCTTGAGCGGTGTATCGAGTTGCTCGCCCCGGCGCTCGAGGCGCCCGGAGCGGTGCTCGTCGACGCGACCCTCGGCATGGCCGGGCACGCCGAGGCGTTCCTCCAGCGTTTCCCCGAACTGGTGCTGGTGGGACTCGATCGAGACCTCGAGGCCCTCGCCATCGCCGAAGAGCGGCTGAAGCCGTTCCACGGCCGGGTGCAGCTGGTTCACACCGTCTACGACGGCATCGACCGGGCCGTGGCCGACCTCGGCATCAACGAGGTCCAGGGCGTCTTGTTCGACCTCGGCGTCTCGTCTCTGCAACTCGACCGGGTGGAACGCGGTTTCTCCTACTCGAAGGATGCGCCGCTCGACATGCGCATGGACCACACGTCCGCGGAAACCGCCGAACACATCCTCGCCACATACAGCGAGCACGATCTTCGCCGCATCTTCCAGGACTACGGCGAAGAGAAGCTCGCCTCCCGCTACGCCAGGGCGATCGTCGCTGCCCGCGAACACACGCCGTTCGTGCGCTCCGCGCAGCTGGTGGAGGTCATCACCGCCGCGACCCCGGTCGCGATCCAACGCACCGGTCACCCCGCCAAGCGCGTGTTCCAGGCGTTGCGCATCGAAGTCAACCAGGAACTCGCCGTACTCGAGCGGGCCGTTCCCGCTGCCCTCGATGTGATCGCCGTCGGCGGTCGCATCGTGTCAATGGCGTACCAGTCGCTCGAAGACCGCATCGTGAAGCGGGCCCTGGCCTCCGTCTCAAGCTCCAGCGCCCCCGCCGGGCTTCCGGTGGAACTGCCGGAGCACAAGCCGCTGTTCAAGCTGCTGATCCGGGGCGCCGAACTCGCCTCGGACGAGGAGAAGGCACGCAACCCGCGGGCGACACCGGTGCGGCTCCGTGCTGCTGAGCGGCTCCGCCGCCCAGGGAAGCCCACGTCAGACAACCCGAGGAGGGCCGCATGAGCGACAACCTGGCACGCGTGATGAGGCCGGATCTCGACAGGCTCGATCACCGGAGCGCCGATCACCGGAGCGCCGATCACCGGAGCGCCGATCACCGGACCGAGCGCCGGCACATCGAGATCGTCTCCACTCGCACCCAGCGTCGGGCCAGGCCGCGAACCGTCTATGCCCTCGGCGCGGTCGCCGGGATGGCGGCCATCGTCGTCGCCCAGCTGCTGCTGAGCGTGGGCATCTCCCAGGGCGCCTACGAGATCTCCAGCCTCCAGTCGGCCAAGGTCGAACTGGGCCGCACCGCCGAGGGTGTGAGCGAGGACCTGGTGCGCGCCTCCTCGCCCCAGAACCTGGCCGCCAACGCCGAAGCGCTGGGCATGGTGGCAAACGCGAATCCGGTCTACCTCCGCCTCTCCGACGGAGCGGTGCTCGGTGCGCCGGCCTCAGCACCCGGCGCACCGCCCGCCGCCGAGCTGGTACCCAACGCCCTGCTGGCCGGCGTGCCCCTGGTCACGGACCTGAAACCTGCGGGTGCCCAGGGCACCGGCGTGGCCGCGCCCCGGAAGGCCGACTCTTCGGTAGCTTCGCCGGTAGCGGCGACGCCCGTCGCGCCGACGGCCAGTAACGGTCTGCCGACGCCCACCACCCGCTAGAACAACGCGTCACAGCGGCCACCGCCGCAGTAAGGAACACCGGTGCACCAGAACGGCCAGGCGAAACCGCGCAGGAACGGCAGTAGCGCCTCCGGCAGGCGCCGCACCGCCGCCAGCATCGTCGTTCTCTTCGTGATCATCGCCGTGTTCGTGGTGAAACTCGTCGACATCCAGGTGGTGCGCGCCGACACGCTGAACGCGGAGTCACTCGGCAACCGCTCGGTCGAAGACCCGGTATACGGCTCCCGCGGCGACATCCTCGCCGCCGACGGCACCGTGCTCGCCGGGGCCGTCATGCGCTACCACGTGACCCTGTCGCCCAAGAACGCCAAGGGCTTCACCCGAACCACGGCAGACGGCAAGAAATCGAAAGTGACCCTCGCCCAGGCTGCCGCCGAAATCGGCGCCGTCACCGGCCAGACCGGCGACGGGATCCTGGGCATCATCTCGAAGGCCCTCGCCGACAACCCCGACTCCGACTTTGCCTACGTGGTCAAGGGCGTCGGCGTCGACGTGTATCGCGCCCTCGACAAACTGGACATCCCCTGGCTCTATTTCAAGAAGAGCCCCAGCCGGGTCTACCCCAACGGGGCAGTCGCCGGTAACCTGATCGGCTTCGTCTCCTCATCCGGGGAGGCGCAGGCCGGCCTTGAACTCGGCCAGGACTCCTGCCTGGCCGGCACCAACGGCACCGAGACCTACGAAAAAGGCGGCGACGGAATTCCGATCCCCGGCTCGAGCGTCGTGACCAAACAGGCCAGTGACGGCGGCGACGTGCTCAGTACGATCGACTCCGACCTGCAGTGGTACGCGCAGCAGACCCTCGCTGCCCAGGCCCAGTCGACCGGGGCAGCCTGGGGAACCGCCGTGGTGCAGGAAGTGAAGACCGGCAAGCTCGTCGCAGTCGCCGACTACCCGAGCGTCGACCCGAACAATGTCAACGGCACCGACCCGGAGAACCGGGGCTCGCGCGCGTTCACCGCCTCGTTCGAACCGGGATCGAACTTCAAGGCGCTCACCGCGGCATCCGTCGTGGACGCCGGCAAGGCGAACCCGGGAAGCGAGGTCGTCGCCCCCTACCGCTACCTTCCCGACAACGGCGCGAACATCAACGACAGCACCCAGCACCCCGACCTCAACCTCACCCTCACCGGCGTGCTGATCGAGTCCTCGAACACCGGCATGTCGAAATTCGGCGAGCGGCTGAGCGACCATGAACGTTACGACTACATGACCAAGTTCGGCATCGGATCGGAGTCGGAAGTGGGATTCCCCTCCGAGGACTCCGGCATCCTGCACCCGTGGGAGGACTGGGACCCGCAGACCAAATACGCCACCATGTTCGGGCAGGGCCTGACCGCCACGGCGATCCAGATGGCGAGCGTCTACCAGACCATCGCCAACAGCGGGGTGCGGCTGCCGGTGCAACTGGTCGAAGGATGCCGGCAGGCCGACGGCACCGAAACGCACCAGCCGGTGGCGGCAGGCCGGCAGGTCATCTCCGCCGCCGCGGCACGCTCAACGGCCGACATGCTGGAGAACGTGTACGCCAACGCGTGGCTGGCCGACAAGTGGAAGATTCCGGGATACCGGGTCGCCTCGAAGACCTCGACGGCGCAGATGCCGGACGGCCACGGCGGATACTCGCACGGCTACCTGGTGTCCGTTTCCGGCTTCGCCCCCGCCGACGATCCGCAGTACGTCGTTTCGGTGAGCCTCGCGGATCCTGTTAACATGAATACGTCTGCCGCACCGGCTCCGGTCTTCCAAAAGGTCATGAGCCAGGTGTTGAAGAAGTACCGGGCAGTTCCATCAGGCAATCCCGCGCCTGTCCTCCCTGCCAACTGGTAAGAAAGCGATTGTGACCGATTTGGTGCCCTCGGCTCTTCGTCCTCAGCATCCGGTCCCTCGGTCGTTGTCAGGGCTTGTCGAAGAATTCAACCTTGAACTGCGTGGTGACATCGACGGCCTCGAAGTCACCGGTGTGAGCCTCAGTTCCCGTGCCATCCAGCCCGGCGACCTCTATGTCGGCGTACCCGGCCGCAACAGCCACGGCGCGGCCTACGCGGCCGCCGCGGCCGAAGCCGGAGCCGTGGCGCTGCTGACCGACGAGGCCGGTGCCGCAGCCGCAGCGGCCAGTGGCCTCCCGGTGCTCGTCACGCCCGACGCCCGTGCGGCGCTCGGCGCTGTCGCCGCCTGGATCTATCGCACCGACGAGAACCCCGCCACCCTGTTCGCCGTGACCGGCACCAACGGCAAGACCAGCGTGGTCTACCTGCTGTTCGCCATCCTCCGCCAGCTGGGTGTCGTGTCCGGGCTCACCTCGACCGCGGAACGCCGGATCGGCGACGTGGCCGTCACCAGCTCGCTGACCACCCCAGAGGCCAGCGAACTGCACGCGCTGCTCGCACGGATGCGGGAGGCCGAAGTCCGCGCGGTCGGCGTCGAGGTCTCCGCGCAGGCGTTGTCCCGGCACCGGGTCGACGGACTGGTCTTCGATATCGCCGGATTCACCAACCTCAGCCACGACCACCTCGACGACTACGCCGACATGGACGAGTACTTCCAGTCCAAGCTCGAGCTGTTCCAGCCCGACCGCAGCCGCCGGGGCGTGATCACCGTCGACTCCGACTGGGGACGCCGGATGGTCGACGAGTGCCGGATCCCGGTCACCACCCTGACCACCCGCCGGGACGGCGACGCCGACTGGCGTATGACGGTGCTGGCCGAAAAGGCCGAGTACACCGAATTCCTGCTCTCCGGGCCTGACAACCGCTCGCTCACCACCCGGGTGCCGCTGCTCGGCTGGTTCATGGCCGCCAACGCCGCGCTGGCGATCGTGATGCTGGTCGAGTCCGGCTACGACCTGGACGCGATCGCACACACGCTCGACCGTGACGGCGGCATCGACGCGTACATCCCTGGCCGAGCCGAGCGCATCTCCGGTGACCGCGGTCCGCTGGTCTACATCGACTACGGCCACAGCCCCGACGCGTTCCTCAACACCCTGGCCGCCATCCGCAGCATCACCGACGGCCGAGTGATCATGGTCTTCGGCGCCGACGGCGACCGCGACGCCACCAAGCGCTCCGACATGGGCGCCATCGCCGCCCGTGGCGCCGACGTGCTCGTGGTCACCGACTTCCACCCGCGCTTCGAAGACCCGGCCCGGATTCGTGCCACCCTGCTGGCGGCCGCCCGCGAAGCCGTGCCCGGCGGCGAGTTCCACGAGGTCGCAGACCCGCGCACCGCCTTCCGCACCGCGTTGTCTCTGGCCGGTGAGGGCGACGTCATCCTCTACGCCGGCCCCGGCCACGAGGACTACCACGAAGTCGCCGGCGTGAAGATTCCCTACTCCGCGCGGGACGACTCCCGCCAGGCCCTCCACGAAGCCGGATGGCTGTGATGATAGCGCTGACCCTCTCCGAAATCGCCACCGCCGTCGGCGGAACGCTGCGCCTGGATGGACCGGAAACCGGCGGCGGCCGGCTCACCGCCGAGTCCCTCGTCGACGGCGCCGTGCACACCGATTCCCGGGATGTGAAGCCCGGCGACATCTTCGTCGCCAAGCCGGGCGAGTTCACCGACGGCCACCTCTACGCTCCGGTGGCAGCAGACCAGGGCGCGGCACTCCTCATCGTGGAACGGGAGCTCGACCTCCCGGTCGCCCAGATCGTGGTCGCCGACGCCGTCACCGCCCTCGGCGACCTCGCCACCGACGTCATCGCCCGGGTGCGTTCGCTCGGCCGGCTGAAGATCGTCGGAGTCACCGGGTCCAACGGCAAGACCACCACCAAGAACCTCCTCCGCGGAATCCTGGAACGGGTCGGTCCCACTGTCGCCGCCCGCGCTTCGTTCAACAACGAGGTCGGCGCGCCGCTGACCATGCTTGAAGTCACCGAGGACACCCGATTCCTGGTCGCCGAAATGGGCGCAAGCGCGGTCGGCGAGATCGCCCGCCTGGTGCGCATGGCCAAGCCCGACATCGGCATCGTGCTCAAGGTGGGCCTTGCCCACGCCGGGGAATTCGGCGGCATCGAAGCCACCGTGCGCGCCAAAACCGAAATGGTCACCGACCTGGAAGCCACGGATGTCGCGGTGCTGAACGCCGACGACCCCCGCGTAGCCGGGATGGCCGCGGCGACCGCGGCCCGGATCGTCTGGTTCGGCCAGGGCGACGCGCCGGACGGCGCTCCCGTGGTCCGGGGCACGGACGTGCGCTCCACCGCCCGCGGAACCACGTTCAGCCTCCATCTCGCCTCGGGGGAGAGCCGGCCCGTCACATTCCGGGTGCTCGGCGAACACCACGTGATGAACGCGCTGGCCGCGGCGGCCACGGCCGAACAACTCGGGGTGCCCATCGACGACATCGTCTCGGCGCTGCAGGCCGTGCGGGTGGCCGAACGCTGGCGGATGGAGGTCATGGGCGGCCGTGACGACATCACCGTCATCAACGACGCGTACAACGCCAGCCCGGATTCGATGACCGCGGCACTCAAAACCCTCGCCCAGATCCGCGAACCCGGACAGCGCACCATCGCGGTGCTGGGCGAGATGAGCGAACTCGGCGAGCTCTCCGGTGAAGAACACGACCGGATCGGGTTGCTTGTGGTGCGGCTCAACATCTCCCAGCTGGTGGTGGTGGGCCAGGGCGCCCGCCGGATGTACATCAGTGCCATCCGCGAGGGCTCCTGGGACGGCGAGGCGACGATCGTCGACACGCCGGACGACGCCCTCGAACTGCTCCAGTCCGCCGTCAAACCGGGGGACACGCTGCTGGTGAAGTCGTCCAATTCCGCCGGCTTACGATTCCTCGGCGACCGGCTGGGAGAATTGTTCTCGTGAGAGCACTCCTGATCGCCGGCGCAATGTCGCTCGCCTTTACGCTCTTTTTAACCCCGCTGTTCATCAGGCTGTTCAAGAAGCTCGGCTGGGGACAGTTCATCCGTGACGACGGGCCCAAGAGCCACCACTCCAAGCGCGGGACCGCCACGATGGGCGGCATCATCATCATCCTCGGCGCTGTGATCAGCTATTTCAGCGCCATGTGGATCGCAGGGGAGCACATCCCCGCGTCGCCGCTGCTGGTGCTGTTCATGATGGTCGGGCTCGGTTTTGTCGGCTTCATCGACGACTTCCTGAAGACCCGGAACCAGCGCAGCCTCGGCCTCGGCGGCTGGGCCAAGGTGGGCGGCCAGGTGGTCGTTTCCGCGGCCTTTGCCGTGTTGTCGATCCAGTTCCCCAACACCCACGGCCAGACTCCTGCGACCACCAGCGTGTCGCTGCTGCGCGACCTGCCGATCGACTTCCTGAAGCTCGGCACCTACATCGGCATCGCCGTCTTCATCATCTGGATCTGCCTGATCGTCACCGCCACCTCCAACGGTGTGAACGTGGCAGACGGGCTCGACGGGCTCGCCACCGGGGCGTCGATCCTCGCCATCGGGTCGTTCATCGTGATCGGGTTCTGGCAGTCCAACCAGTCCTGTGTCAACGGCGCCGACGTCGCCGACCTGTACAAGTGCTACGACGTGCGCGACCCGCTGGACCTGGCCATCGTTGCGGCGGCCATTGTCGGCGGCCTGATCGGCTTTCTCTGGTGGAACACCTCGCCGGCCAAGATCTTCCTCGGTGACACCGGTTCCCTCGGCATCGGCGGCGCCCTGGCGGCCCTGGCGATCCTCAGCCACACCGAACTGCTGCTAGTCCTGATCGGCGGCCTGTTCGTGATCGAAGCCGGCTCCGTGATCGTGCAACGCGCCTACTTCAAGGTGACCCGGGGCAAGCGGATCTTCCTGATGAGCCCCATCCACCACCACTTCGAACTCAAGGGCTGGGCCGAGGTGACAGTGGTGGTGCGCTTCTGGATCATCGGCGGCCTGCTGGTCGCCGCCGGCGTCGGCACCTTCTACCTGGAATGGCTGACCAGAACACCATGAGCCGGCTCGACACCCTCACCAGCTGGCACGCCGACTGGGCCACCCTCCGCGTCGCGGTGCTCGGGCTCGGCGTCACCGGGTTCGCGGCCGCCGACACCCTGGCCGAACTCGGCGCCGACGTGCTCGTCGTCGCCCCGGCGCCGGCGGCCGGTTCCGCGGCGTCAGAACGCGCATCCCTGCTCCCCGTGATCGGCGCCCGGCTGCTGCAGGCGGACCTCGATCCGGCCCGCGGCGCGCCCCACCCGGCCACCGCGGCACCGGCCGAGCTGGCCGCCCACCACCCCGAGCTGATCATCGTGTCGCCCGGCTTCCACCCGGACCACCCGCTCCTCGCCTGGGCGGCATCGCAGTCGATCCCGGTCTGGGGCGACATCGAGCTGGCCTGGCGCCTGCGCGACAAGGTCGTGCGCGCCGACGGAACGCCCGCCGAGTGGATCCTGGTCACCGGCACCAACGGCAAGACCACCACGGTGCAGCTCACCGCGACGCTGCTCGCCGCCGCCGGACACCGGGTCGCCCCGTGCGGCAACATCGGCATCCCGGTTCTGGACGCCATCCGTGACCCGCAGGGCTGGGACGCCCTGGTGGTCGAACTCTCCAGCTACCAGTTGCACCACCTGAAGCGCACCGGTCCCGGCGCCCTGGTGCCATGGTCGAGCGTCTGCCTCAACCTGGCCGACGACCACATCGACTGGCACGGCTCGGCCGAGGCCTACCGCGACGCCAAAGCCACCGTCTACGCCAACACCAAGGTCGCCTGCGTCTACAACAAAGCGGATGCCGCAACCTCGGCGATGGTGCAGGACGCCGACGTCCAGGACGGCGCCCGTGCCATCGGCTTCGGCCTCGGCGTTCCCGGCCCCAGCGACTTCGGCATCGTCGACGGAATCCTGTGCGACCGGGCGTTCCTGGCGGAGCGCCGCGACCACGCCATCGAATTGACCACGGTGGCCGAGCTGGTCGACCGCGGCCTCGCCGCGCCCCACATCCTGGCCAACATCCTCGCCGCGTCGGCCCTGGCGCGCTCCTTCGGGGTGGAAGCCGGCGTGATCCGGGCCGCCCTGGAGACGTTCGCACTCGACGCGCACCGGATCCAGGTGGTCGGCAGGAGCGCGGACATCCGCTGGATCGACGATTCCAAAGCCACCAACCCGCACGCGGCCGACGCGTCGTTGAAGGCCTTCGACTCTGTGGTGTGGCTCGTCGGGGGCCTGCTGAAAGGCGTCGACATCGACGGCCTCGTCGCCAGCCACGTGAGCCGGCTGCGCGGCGCGATCATTATCGGCGTCGACCGGGCCGCAGTGCGGGAGGCATTCGCGCGACACGCGCCCGCGTTGCCGGTCTTCGAGATCGATGCGGATGACACTGAACAGGTAATGCCGAACGCGGTCAGGCTGGCCGCCGGGCTGGCCGAGGCGGGCGACACGGTTTTGCTCGCCCCCGCGGCGGCATCAATGGACCAGTTCACCGACTACGCCGAGCGCGGCCGGTTGTTCGCGGAAGCAGTTCGAGACTATTTGGGAGGTGGGGCGGGTGACCACGAATCCGCCTCGGATCAGGACTCCTAGGCCGGTCGCCGGAGAGCACGGGCCGCGCGAGTCGCAGGCGCCACGTCCGTCCGAAACCGGCGACGCGGTTTCCCACGGCGCCGGCGCAGCGGCCCGGATCTCACTCGGACGGGTGTTCAAGGCCGAATCGGCCAACTACTTCCTCCTCCTCGGCACCACCCTGTTCCTCGTGGTCTTCGGCCTGGTGATGGTGCTGTCCTCGTCATCGGTCGACTCGTACCTGGAGAACGCCGGCTTCTTCGGCGGCATCCTCCGCCAGGGCGTCTTCGCGCTGGTCGGGATTCCGCTGATGCTCGTGGTCAGCCGGTTCCCGCTGAAGTTCTGGCAACGCATCGCCTGGCCGGCCCTGATCGGCTCCTGCTTCCTGCAGTGCCTGGTGATCTTCACCCCGCTCGGCATCGAGGTGGCCGGCAACACCAACTGGCTCTCGATCGGCGGTGTCCAGTTCCAGCCCTCCGAGCTGATCAAGATGGCGCTCGTGATCTGGCTCGGCATGATCCTCTCGCTCAAGCGGGACCGGCTCGACGACTGGCGCCACGTGCTGATCCCGGTGTTCGGGGTGGGCGGCGGCGCGGTGATGCTGGTGATGATCGGCGGTGACCTCGGCACGGTGATGATCATGGCCGGCATCCTGTTCGGCGCGCTGTTCTTCGCCGGTGTGAAATTGCGGATGCTGGCGCTCCCGCTCGTCATCGGCGGTGTCGGCGCACTGGTGGTCGCGTTGTCCAGCTCGAACCGGCTCACCCGCATCATGAGCTTCCTGGGCACCGGGTGCGACGAGATCAGCGGCACCATCTCCGCGGCCTGCTGGCAGCCGCTGCACGGAACCTGGGCGCTGGCGAACGGCGGCGTATTCGGGGTGGGACTCGGCAACTCGAAGGCCAAATGGTCCTGGCTCCCCGCCGCCGACAACGACTACATCTTCGCCATCATCGGCGAAGAACTCGGCCTGATCGGTGCCATCGTCGTGCTGTGCATGTTCATCCTGCTGGCCTTCGCGTTCATCCGCGTCATGCGCTCCACCGGCAACCTCCAGGTGCGGGTCTCCACGGCGACAGTGATGGTCTGGGTCATCGGCCAGGCCCTGGTCAACATCGGGGTGGTGCTCGGGGTGTTCCCGGTCCTCGGGGTCCCGCTCCCACTGATCTCCGCCGGCGGCACCGCCCTGCTCAGCACCTTGATCGCCATCGGTATCGTCCTCTCGTTCACCCGCGGCAGCCGGCCCGGCGTCGATTCCGGCCAGCGTGCTGACACCGGGGCAGCGGCCCGATGACCACCTATCTCCTGGCCGGCGGCGGCACCGCCGGGCACGTCAATCCGCTGCTGGCCGTCGCGGACTACCTGACCGAGCACGATCCGGATGCCACGGTGCTGGTCCTCGGCACCGCTGAGGGTCTGGAGGCCCGTCTGGTCCCCGCCCGCGGGTACGAGCTGCTGGTCATCCCGCGGGTCCCGTTCCCGCGCCGCCCGAACCGGCAGGCGCTGGCCTTCCTGCCGCTGATGCGGCAGGCCATCGCCCGCACCCGCGCCATCATCCGGGACCGCGGGGTCGACGTGGTCGTCGGTTTCGGCGGGTATGTCGCCACACCCGCCTATATCGCCGCCTCCCGCGCCGGAATCCCGGTGGCCATCCATGAAGCCAACGCCCGGCCGGGCCTGGCCAACAAGCTCGGCGCCCGCGCCACCCGGCACGTCGGCGTCGCGTTCGACAAGACTCCGATCCGGCACGCCCATTTCGTCGGCATGCCGCTCCGCCGGGAGATCGAAGAACTCGACCGCCGCGCCGCCCGCCCGGTAGCCCTCGCCTTCTTCGGCCTCGACGCCGACCGGCCGACGCTGCTGGTCACCGGCGGGTCGCTCGGTGCGCGCCGGCTGAACAGCACGTTGGTGCAGTCCGCCGGCGCCCTGATCGACGCGGGCTGGCAGGTCCTGCACATCACCGGCGAGAAGTCGGAGGTCGCCGATCCGCGCCTGCCGCACTATGTCATGGTCGCGTACTGCGACCGGATGGACCTGGCCCTGGCCGCGGCCGACTTCGCCGTCGCCCGCGCGGGATCGGCCACCGTCAGCGAGTTCAGCGCCCTCGGCATCCCGGCGGTCTACGTGCCGTACCCGGTCGGCAACGGCGAGCAACGCTTCAACGCCGCCGATGTGGTGGCCGCTGGCGGTGGCGTCCTGGTCGACGACGCCGAGTTCCTGCCGGCCTGGGTCGCCGACGAACTGGTCCCGCTGCTGGCCGACGCCGCACGGGTGCAGCGGATGGCCGACGCCGCGGCATCCATCGGCGTGCTCGACGGCTCGGCCCGGATGGCCGGGCTCATCAGGCGAGCCGTGAACGCGTAACGTTGTTCCAGCATGCGTAGATCGACCGCACCGACACCAAGATTCTGAACTACCGAGAAGAGCCCACCGTGATCAAGCCCGACCTCACCATGACCGTTCCCGACCAGCTCGGAGCGGTGCACTTCGTGGGCATCGGCGGGTCAGGAATGAGCGGAATCGCCCGGCTGTTCATCGACGCCGGGCACACCGTGACCGGCTCCGATGTGCGGGAGTCCGGCAACATCGACGCCCTGCGGAAGCTCGGCGCCCGCATCGCGATCGGCCACGACGCCGCCAACGTCGGTGACGCGGATGCGCTGATCGTCACCGGGGCGCTCTGGCAGGACAACCCCGAGTACGTGCTCGCCCTGCAGCGCGGCATCCCGGTGCTGCACCGCGCACAGGCCCTGGCCTGGCTGGTGCGGACTCACCGCCTGGTCGCCGTCGCCGGCGCACACGGCAAGACCACCTCCACCGGCATGATCATCACCGGCCTGCTCGGGCTCGGCCAGGACCCCAGCTTCGTCAACGGCGGAGTGATCGAGTCGCTCGGGGTCAGCGCCGCCAGCGGGAGCGACGACCTGTTCGTGGTCGAAGCCGACGAATCCGACGGCTCCTTCCTGCTCTACAACACCGCGGTTGCGCTGGTCACCAACGTGGACCCCGACCACCTCGACCACTACGGATCCCTCGAAGCCTTCGAAGCGGCCTTCGTCGAATTCGCCCGGAACGCCGGCGACCTCGTGGTCATCTCCTCCGACGACCCCGGCGCGGTGACGGTGACCGGCAAGCTGGACGCCGCAACCACCGGCACCCGGGTGCTGACGTTCGGCGAGGATCCCGCAGCCGACGTACGGCTGCACTCCGTCGTCACGGACGGCCCGGTGGGCTTCAGCGTCAGCTGGCAGGGGCACGACTACTCCACCCGCCTCCGGATCCCCGGCCGGCACAACGCCATCAATGCGGCGGGCGCCTTCGCCGTGCTGGTGGGGCTGGGCTTCGACCCGCAGGACTCGCTCACGGCGATCGCCGCCTTCGGCGGCACGCAGCGACGATTCGAACTGCACGGCACTGTCGGCGGCGTCAGCGTCTACGACGACTACGCCCATCACCCGACCGAGGTGGCTGCCGCCCTCGCCGCCGCGCGCACGGTCGTCGGGAACGGCCGGATCATCGCCGTGCACCAGCCGCACCTGTACAGCCGGACGCGGCTGTTCGCCCGCGAATTCGCCGACACGCTGGAGAAATACGCCGACCAGACCATCGTGCTCGACGTCTACGGCGCCCGGGAAGACCCGGAGCCGGGCGTGACCGGCGCGATCGTGGCCGACAAGTTCACCGACGCGTCGCACGTCGCATTCGTTCCCGACTGGCAGGAGGCCGCAGACTACCTGGCCACGATCGCCCGCGAGGGCGACTTCGTAGTCACCCTCGGCTGCGGTGACGTCTACCGGATTGTTCCCCAGCTGCTCGAATCGCTCACCAGGGCGCGCGGATGACCCGCAGCAGGTCATGAAGCGGCCACAGGGATTCGACCGCCCGGCGCGCCCGGTTCCGGCGGAGGAACGACCACCGGCGGGGAGGCCGGGCAAGCGGCAGCAGAAGCCCGGCGCATCCGTTCGCGGCTCCCAAGCGGCCACGAATCCAACCCGGGGAGCGAACACCGAGCCGACCACCGAGCCGATTCCGGTGCTGGGCTCCCCGGCACGCCTGCCCGGCACCATCGCGCCGGTGTCACCGCTTCGGCCCGGTGTGTCCGGTGCCGGGGCGAGCGCCGCTGCGTCGTCGTCCGGCCGGGGCGCCGCCACGCCGGACACCGACCCGGCCGCCGGCGCGCCGCTCTCCGACCCGTTCGGCGGGGCCGACCGACCGACGCCCGCCCGCGCCGCCGGCGAGGCCAGGGCCCAGTTCCGCGCCGCCCGGCGCGCCCGCAAACGCTACGAACGCGACGAGGTTCGCCGGTTCACCTGGCGCGCCCGCCGGCGGCGCCGGGCCTGGCTGGCCGGCATCGGGGTCGCGGCCGCACTGGCCCTGTTCACCGCCGTCGGGGCCTTCTCGCCGTTGATGGCGCTCCGCACCATCGAGGTCACCGGCGCCAGCCGGATCCCGGCCGAACAGGTGCAGGCCGCACTGGCCGACCAGCTCGGGACGCCGCTGCCGCTGCTGGACGCCGGAGCGATCAAGTCCGAGCTGGCCCGGTTCACCCTGATCCAAAGCTTCGTCACCGAGGCCCGGCCGCCCGGTACCCTCGTGGTGCGGATCGTCGAACGCCAGCCGGTCGGTGTCATCCCCTCACCGGCGGGCTTCGATCTCGTCGACGCCGCAGGCGTGGTCATCCAGAGCACCCCTGAGCGCCCGGAGGGCTACCCGGCGCTCGACGCCGGAGGAGTCGGCAGCCCGGGATTCCGCGCGGCCGCCGAGGTCGTCAGCGCGCTGCCGGACAGCATCCGCTCACAGCTGGCCAGCGTGACCGCCGCCACGACCGACGACGTCACGCTGAGTCTCACCGGTGGCGCCCGGGTGGTGTGGGGGAGTGCGGAGAAGTCGGACTACAAGGCGGTCGTCCTCGGCGCGCTGATGGTCGGGCACCCGGTCGGCAGCGTCGACGAATACGACGTCTCGTCGCCCGACAGCGCCGTACTCCGCTAGCCCCCTGATCGCGTGAACTGGGGGCGTTCTTCGCGACACGCGGGCGCGCCTCCCCAAGCGATGGGCAGTCGCGCCTAACTTCGGAATCAGGAATTGCATACTCAGCATAACTTTATACCTCAACTAGAGGTTTAGGGTTCCACCGGAGGCCGGACGTGTCAACTAACCAGAACTACCTAGCCGTGATCAAGGTCGTCGGAATCGGCGGCGGCGGCGTCAATGCCGTCAACCGAATGATTGAACTCGGTCTCCGCGGAGTCGAGTTCATCGCCATCAATACGGATGCCCAGGCACTGTTGATGAGCGATGCCGACGTCAAGCTCGACGTCGGCCGTGATCTCACCCGGGGCCTCGGCGCCGGTGCGGACCCCGAAGTGGGCCGTCGCGCCGCCGAGGACCACGCCGAAGAGATCGAAGAAGCGCTGGCCGGGGCCGACATGGTCTTCGTCACCGCCGGCGAGGGGGGTGGCACCGGGACCGGTGGCGCACCCGTCGTCGCCCGGATCGCCAAGTCCATCGGCGCCCTCACCATCGGTGTGGTCACCAAGCCGTTCGGCTTCGAAGGCAAGCGTCGCCAGGCCCAGGCCGAGACCGGCGTGGCGACCCTGAAGAACGAGGTCGACACCCTCATCGTCGTGCCGAACGACCGTCTGCTGGAAATCAGCGACCGCGGAATCAGCATGCTCGAGGCATTCTCCACCGCCGACCAGGTGCTGCTCGCCGGTGTCCAGGGCATCACGGACCTGATCACCACCCCCGGCCTGATCAACCTCGACTTCGCCGACGTCAAGTCGGTCATGCAGGGCGCCGGATCCGCGCTGATGGGCATCGGCTCGTCGCGTGGCGCCGACCGTGCCATCAAGGCGGCCGAACTGGCCGTGGCCTCCCCGCTGCTGGAAGCGTCGATCGACGGTGCGCACGGTGTGCTGCTCTCGATCCAGGGCGGGTCGAACCTCGGAATCTTCGAGATCAACGACGCGGCACGCCTGGTGCAGGAAGCGGTGCACCCGGAGGCGAACATCATCTTCGGTGCTGTGATCGACGACACCCTCGGCGACGAGGTTCGCGTGACCGTGATCGCCGCCGGCTTCGACGGCGGGGAACCCGGCGCCAAGCCGGTCGAGGTGCGCCGTGCCGACCTGGTGGCAGCGGGAATCGCCGCGGGCGCCAGCTCTGCCGCTGCATCGCTCGGTGGCTCACCAGTCGGTGGCTCATCAGCCGGTGGCTCGTCTCTCGGCAGCCTGAGCGATCCGGGCGTCGGGGCGTACGAGGCTCCGGCAGCGACCGACACCTCGGTCTGGCAGTCCGTTGACTCCGGAGCCGGAGACGCCATCGTGGCCGACCCCGCCTTCGAAGACGAGTCTGACGACCTCGACATCCCCGACTTCCTCAAGTAGAAGGCCGCGCGCCCGAGCGCTGACAGCTATGACGACGACCTCCCCGAGCCTGGCCGAGCGCCTCGAATTCGTGCGCACCGGCATTGCCGACGCCGCACGGCGAGCCGACCGCGACCCCGGCGCGATCACAACCGTTGTGGTGACGAAATTCCACCCGGCGTCGCTGGTCAGGGACTTGGCCGACCTCGGCGTGCGCGACATCGGGGAGAACCGGCACCAGGAGGCGCAGTCCAAAGCCGCCGAACTGGCCGACCTCGACCTCACCTGGCATTTCGTCGGCCAGGTGCAGGGTAAGAAGGCCAGGGCGGTGCGCGGCTACGCGAACGTGATCCACTCGGTGGACCGCGAATCGCTGGTGAGCGCGCTCGGCTCTGAGCAGTCGGTCATCGACTGCTTCGTCCAGGTCAACCTCACCGACGACCCGGAGCGCGGGGGAGTACGCCCCGACCTGCTGGAGCCGCTGGTGGAGAGCGTCCTGGCCACAGCAGGGCTCCGGCTGCTCGGCCTGATGGCTGTTGCGCCCCTCGGCGAGGAACCGCGCGCGGCCTTCGCCCGGGTACGCGGACTCTCCGACGGCATCCGTCGGCTGTCACCGTCGTCCACCGCGCTGTCGATGGGGATGTCGCAGGATTACCCGGCTGCCGTCCTCGAAGGGGCGACACACCTACGAATTGGCACCGCAATCACCGGGAATCGCCCGGTGCGCAGTTAATCTCAAAGAGAAGCATCACCAACACGGAGGTCGAGATGTCCAACCCGCTCAAGAAAACCATGGTCTACCTGGGTCTGGCAGACGAAGAGCTGGAGTACGAGGTTCCCGCTGAGGCAGCGCCGGCCGCCGAGCGCGGCGGGGACCACCAGGGCCGCGCAGCGTCGCCCGCCTCCGCTCACAGTGCGCCGTCGCACTCCAATGGACCCGCGCCGGTGACGCCGCTGCGGAAGACCGCTACCCCGAAGAATGTGGCTGCTTCAGACATGAATGAAATCCTCACGGTTCACCCCCGCCAGTACCGCGACGCCCAGGTGATCGCCGAGTCGTTCCGCGACGGGATCCCGGTCATCATCAACCTGTCCCAGATGAGCGACGCCGATGCGCGCCGCCTGATCGACTTCGCCAGCGGCCTGTCGCAGGGCCTGTACGGCAAGATCGAGCGGGTCACCGCAAAGGTATTCCTCCTCTCGCCGTCCCACGTCGTGGTGTCCGGGGAGAACGGTGACGGTGAATCCGATGCTGAGGCTTCGTTCTTCGCTCAGTCATAATCGATAGCGTGTTCCTCGTCTCGCTGATCGCAAGCATCCTCTATTACGCCCTCCTGCTTTATTTCTTTGTCATGTGGGGGCGATTCATCCTCGACCTGGTGCAATCGGTGAATCGCTCCTGGCGCCCGAGCGGTGCCGGGCTGGTCGCGGCATCCGCCGTGTACAGCCTCACCGACCCGCCGGTGAGGTTCTTCCGACGGGTCATGCCGCGGTTGTCGATCGGCCCGGTCGCGTTCGACTTCGGCTGGAGCCTCACCATGCTGTGCGTCATCATCGGCCTGTGGATCACCGCACTTTTCAGGTAGCGCCCGCCGCTTCGCCCCAGGTCGGCATGTATCCTTGACCGATAACGCTGCTGGGCACGCAGGTCAGAACACCAGTCTGGCTTTGCTAGCGTTAGCTGAACGTTTATCTCTGTTCATAACTCGAGTTCTAAGGGTGGAAAGCCATGGCGCTAACTCCGGAAGATGTAGTCAACAAGCGGTTCCAGTCGACCAAGTTCCGTGAGGGATACGATCAGGATGAAGTCGATGACTTCCTCGATGAGGTCGTTGTCGAACTGCGTCGCCTGAACCAGGAAAACGAGGAACTGCGCGCACAGCTCGCCTCCGGCGGCACCGCGTCAGCCGAGTCGTCCCGCGCCGCAGAGCCGGCCGCCGTGGCGGAAACGGTGAAGACCCCCGAGGTCGTCGCCGCCCCGGAGCCCGCAGCACCCGTTGCAGCGGCCCCCGCGCCGGTCGCAGCCCCCGTCGTGGAGTCGGCCGACGAGACCGCCGGCACCACGAACCTGCTGCAGCTGGCTCGCCGCCTGCACGAAGAGCACGTCAAGGAAGGCGCTGAGAAGCGCGACGCCCTGATCGCGGAAGGCCACGCCACGGCAGCCCGTGTCGTCGCCGAGGCCGAGGCGAAGCAGCGTGCGCAGATCAACGCCCTCGACGCCGAGCGATCGGGACTCGAGAAGAAGATCGAGGAGCTCCGCACCTTCGAGCGCGAATACCGCCAGAAGCTGAAGAGCTACATTGAAGGCCAGTTGCGCGACCTCGACGCCGCGTCGCCGGTCGGTGCAGGGTCCGGCTCGGGGAACTCCCCGAAGTCGAGCTTCCAGGGCTTTGGCGCGTAGGGCACGAACGAAGGTCCGCACTGGCGCGCTTCTCGTTCTGGCCTTTGTCGCCCTGGGCGTGTACGCGCTTGACCAACTCAGCAAATTCCTCGTCGTCAGCAACCTGACCGAGGGTGACGTGGTCCGGGTTCTGGACGATGTGCTTCAGTTGCACTTCGTTCGGAACCCGGGCGCCGCGTTCTCGCTCGCGAGCGGCATGACCTGGATCTTCTCGATCATCGCCACCGCGGTGGTGGTGTTCATCATCTGGTTTGCGCGTCGCATCCGCTCACTGGCCTGGGCCACGGTCTTCGGACTGCTCCTGGGCGGCGTGCTCGGCAACCTCACCGACCGGTTCGTGCGGGAGCCGAGTTTCGGCCTGGGGCACGTGGTGGACTTCATCTCGACGCCGTGGCTGATCCCGGCTATCTACAACGTGTCGGACATGTGCATCGTGTCGAGCATGGTGATCTTCATGATCCTCACCATCCGGGGCATCGGACTGGACGGCAAGCGCACCACCGGCAAGCCGGTTCCCGAGACCGCCGACGCCGGGCCCGGCGAATCGTCGGCAGGCACACCGCCCGCACCGACCCCGCCGGCCGGCTGAGCATGGAGACCCGTTCCCTCCCGCTGCCCGACGGGCTCGACGGCGTTCGCGTCGACGCCGGCATCGCCAAGCTGCTCGGCTTCTCCCGCAGTTTCGCCGCAGAGGTCGCCGAAGGCGGCGGCGTGACCCTCGACGGCGCTCCGGCCGGCAAGAGCGACCGGCTGCGCGCCGGCGGCTGGCTCGAAGTGAGCTGGCAGCCCAAGGAAGAGGTGCGGATCGTCCCGATCCCGGTTCCGGACCTCGCGATCGTGCACGACGACGAGAGCATCGTCGTGGTCGACAAACCGGCTGGCGTCGCCGCTCACCCGAGCGTCGGCTGGACCGGCCCCACCGTGGTCGGCGCCCTCGCCGCCTCCGGGTACCGCATCGCCACCTCCGGCGCTGCGGAACGCGCGGGCGTCGTCCACCGGCTCGACGTCGGCACCAGCGGCCTGATGGTCGTTGCGAAGTCCGAGACGGCGTACACCGCGCTCAAACGCGCCTTCCACGACCGGGAAGTGGAGAAGATCTACCACGCGGTCGTGCAGGGGCACCCCGACCCGCTGGCCGGCACCATTGACGCGCCGATCGGACGGCACCCCCGCGCGGACTGGAAGTTCGCGGTGATCGCGGACGGCAAGCACTCGGTCACCCACTACGAAACACTGGAAGCGTTCCCGTACGCCTCCCTGCTGGAGGTGCACCTGGAGACCGGGCGCACCCACCAGATCCGGGTGCACATGGCCGCCCAGCGGCATCCGTGCGTCGGGGACGCCATGTACGGCGCCGACCCCACCATCTCCGCCCGGCTCGGCCTCACCCGGCAGTGGCTGCACGCCAAACAGCTGGCGTTCGCGCACCCGGACACCGGGGCCTGGGTCACGTTCACCACTGAATACCCGACAGACCTCGCGCACGCCTTGAATGTCCTCCGCGGCGATTAGGCTGGTTCTGTCCGTCCCTCGCACCATCGGAGCAGTCGTTGTCCACACCGTCCTCGTCCACATCGACTGATTCGTTCGTCCACCTGCACGTGCACAGCGAGTACTCCATGCTCGACGGTGCGGCACGAGTGAAACCCCTGATCGCTGCGGCGGTGGAACAGGGGATGCCCGCGGTCGCGGTGACCGACCACGGGAACGTTTTCGGGGCGTTCGACTTCTGGAAAACCGCGACGGATGCCGGGATCAAGCCGATCATCGGCACCGAGGCATACATCACCCCCGGCACCCACCGGGGCGACAAGACCCGGGTGCGCTGGGGGACCAGCGGCGAGGGCCGCGACGACGTCGGCGGCAGCGGCGCATACACCCACATGACGCTGCTCTCGGAGAACACCGAGGGCATGCACAACCTGTTCCGGCTGTCCTCCCGGGCCTCGCTCGAGGGATACTACTTCAAGCCGCGGATGGACCGCGAACTGCTGGCCCAGTACTCCACCGGCCTGATCGCCACCACCGGGTGCGCCGGCGGCGAGGTGCAGACGCGGCTGCGGCTCGGGCAGTACGACGAGGCGAAGAAGGCCGCGGCCGAGTTCCGCGATATCTTCGGCGCCGAGAACTACTTCTGCGAAGTCATGGACCACGGCATCGACGTGGAGCGCCGCACCATGAGCGACCTGCTGCGGCTGGCGAAGGAGCTGGGCCTGCCGCTGGTCGCCACCAACGACCTGCACTACACCCACGCCCACGACGCCACCGCCCACGCGGCGCTGTTGTGCGTGCAGTCCGCGTCCACCCTCGACGACCCCAACCGGTTCAAGTTCGACTCCGACGAGTTCTACCTGAAGACCGCGGCCCAGATGCGCCACCTGTTCCGCGACCACCCGGAGGCATGCGACAACACCCTCCTCATCGCCGAGCGCTGCGAGGTCGCGTTCAACACCCATGCCAACTACATGCCGCGTTTCCCCGTGCCGGAGGGGGAGAACGAGGAGACCTGGTTCATCAAGGAGGTCGAGGCCGGCCTGGTCAAGCGCTACCCCAACGGCATCTCGGCGGACGTCCGCAAACAGGCGGACTACGAAGTCGGCGTGATCACCCAGATGGGCTTCCCCGGCTACTTCCTCGTCGTCGCCGACTTCATCAACTGGTCGAAGGCGAACGGCATCCGGGTCGGTCCCGGCCGCGGCTCCGGCGCCGGATCGATGGCCGCGTACGCGATGGGCATCACCGACCTCGACCCGCTCCGCCACGGCCTCATCTTCGAGCGTTTCCTCAACCCGGACCGGGTCTCCATGCCCGACTTCGACGTCGACTTCGACGAGCGTCGGCGCGGCGAAGTCATCCGCTACGTCACCGACAAGTACGGCGACGAGCGGGTGGCCCAGATCGTCACCTACGGCACGATCAAGGCCAAGCAGGCGCTCAAGGACTCCTCGCGGGTGCTCGGCTTCCCCTTCGGCATGGGCGACAAGCTCACCAAGGCGATGCCGCCGGCGATCATGGGCAAGGACGTGCCGCTCACCGGCATGTTCGACAAGGACCACCCGCGCTACCGCGAGGCGGTCGACTTCCGGGCCGTGATCGAAACGGATGCCGAGGCGCGCACGGTTTTCGACACCGCCCTGGGCATCGAGAACCTCAAGCGGCAGTGGGGCGTCCACGCCGCCGGCGTGATCATGTCCAGCGACCCGCTGATCGACATCATCCCGATCATGAAGCGGGAGCAGGACGGCCAGATCGTCACCCAGTTCGACTACCCGGCCTGCGAGGCACTCGGGCTGATCAAGATGGACTTCCTCGGGCTTCGAAACCTCACCATCATCGACGACGCCCTCGACAACATCGAGGCCAACCGCGGCCACCGGCCGATACTGGAAGACCTCGAGCTCGACGACCCGCTCGCCTACGAGCTGCTCGCCCGCGGCGACACCCTCGGCGTGTTCCAGCTCGACGGCGGGCCGATGCGCGCGCTGCTGCGCTCGATGAAGCCCGACAATTTCGAAGACATCTCCGCCGTCATCGCGCTGTACCGGCCCGGCCCGATGGGCGCGAACTCGCACACCAACTACGCGCTGCGGAAGACCGGCCAGCAGGAGATCACGCCGATCCACGCCGAGCTCGAGGAACCGCTGAAAGACATCATCGGCGGCACCTACGGCCTGATCGTGTACCAGGAGCAGGTGATGTCGATCGCGCAGAAGCTGGCCGGCTTCTCGCTCGGCCAGGCCGACCTGCTGCGCCGCGCGATGGGCAAGAAAAAGAAATCGGAGCTCGACAAGCAGTTCGAGGGCTTCTCGGCGGGCATGCACGCCAACGGCTACTCTGCGGAGGCCGTGAAGACGATCTGGGACATCCTGCTTCCCTTCTCCGACTACGCGTTCAACAAGGCGCACTCCGCCGCGTACGGTGTGCTGTCGTACTGGACCGCCTACCTCAAGGCCCACTACCCGTCCGAGTACATGGCGGCACTCCTGACCAGCGTCGGCGACGCCAGGGACAAGCTCGCGATCTACCTCAACGAGTGCCGCAGAATGGGTATCCAGGTGCTGCCGCCCGACGTGAACGAGTCCATCGGCTTCTTCGCGGCCGTCGGCACCGACATCCGCTTCGGCCTGGGCGCGGTGCGGAACGTGGGCTTCAACGTGGTGGACGCGATCCGCGCCGCGCGCGAGGCGAAGGGACGCTTCGAGTCCTTCCACGACTTCCTGCGCAAGGTACCGCTGCAGGTCACCAACAAGCGCACCATCGAGTCCCTGGTCAAGGCCGGGGCGTTCGACTCCCTCGGCGCCACCCGGCGGGCGATGGTGGAGATCCACGAGGGCGCCGTCGATTCGGCCGTGAAGATCAAGCGCGACGAGGCCCACGGCAACGTCGGCTTCGACTTCGACAGCCTGTTCGACGAGCCACAGGGAGCCGAGCGGGTGCCGGACCGGCCGGAGTGGTCGAAGAAAGAGAAGCTCGCATTCGAGCGCGACATGCTCGGGCTCTACGTCTCCGATCACCCGCTGGCCGGGCTGGAGATCCCGCTGGCCAAACACGCCAGCACCACCATCGCCGACCTGATCGCCTCCGAGTCGACCCAGGACGGCGACACCGTCACCATCGCCGGACTGATCACGAGCGTGCAGCACCGGGTGGCGAAGAAGTCGGGCAACCAGTACGGGATGATCCAGGTCGAGGACTTCAGCGGCGAGATCACCGCCATGTTCATGGGGAAGGCGTACACCGAGTTCGCCCCGGCGCTGGTCAACGACTCCATCGTGGTGGTGCGCGGCCGGGTGAGCCTGCGCGACGACGGGATGAACCTGCACGCCTTCAGCGTCTTCGCGCCGGAGCTCGGCCAGGCGTCTGACACCGGGACCCTGGCGATCACGCTGTTCGAGTCCCGGGCCACGACCAACACCGTCCAGGCCCTGGGTGATGTGCTGATCCGCCACAGCGGCTCGTCCGAGGTGCGGCTGAAACTGGTGAAGGGCGACTCGGCGCGGGTGTTCGAGCTGCCGTACCAGGTCAGGGTGAGCGCCGACCTGTTCGGCGAACTGAAAAGCCTCCTCGGGCCGTACTGCCTGAGCTGAGCATGAGGATGGCGCCGGCGGGGATATCCGCGCGGAAAGTCGGTTCCGGTGCCATTCTGGTGCCATGACCGACCTGGTTCCCCGAGCCGAGCGCCGCACCGCACGGCTGATCCTCCGGCGCCCGACCCCCGGCGACATTGACGCCCTGTTCGCCATCCACGCCGACCCTGCCACCAACGTGTTCAACGCCGGGGGGCCCATGACGGGCATCGAGCAGGCCGCGCGCCGGTTCCGCGACTGGGACCACCAGTGGCAGGGCCACGGCTTCGGCTACTGGGCGGTCGTCGAGATCACGGATGCCGACGGTCCGGTGATCGGGTTCGCCGGCATCCGCTACGGCGGCTGGCGACAGCGCACCGTGCTGAACCTGTACTACCGGTTCACGCCGTCGGTGTGGTGCCGCGGCTTCGCAGCCGAGGCGGCCAGGGAGGCCGTCGACCTGTGGGCGGCCGGGCTCACCGCCGACCCCATCGTGGCGTACACCACCCCCGACAACGTTCCCTCCCAGCGCACCGCGCTCAAAGCGGGGCTGGAACGACGGCCTGACCTGGACACCCACGACGGAACGGGCCCGGCGACGGTCTTCGCGCTCGGCTGGGAGTAGGGGCCGGAGGGGACCCGTCGCGGCCGCCGGGTTGCCCTACACGGCGGGGGAGGCGTGACGGCTAGGCTGGTCTGGCGATGATCCAGACCATAGACCTCAGGGGCAGCCGGCTCAGCCCGGCCGAACTCCTTGCCACTGTTCCCCGCGCCCGCACCGACGTCCGAGTGGCCAGCGACGTCGCGGCCGAGCTGATCGCCGACGTGCGCGCGCGGGGGGAACTCGCCCTGCTCGACCAGTCCGAGCGCCTCGACCGGGTTCGGCCCGAGCACCTGAGGGTGCCCGCCGGCGACATCGCGGAGGCGGTTGAGAAGCTGGACCCGGCCGTGCGCACGGCGATCGAGGAGACCATCCGCCGGGTGCGGCTGGCCAGCGCCGCCCAGGTTCCGCCGCGCGTCACCACGACGGTCGCCGACGGCGCCGAGATCACCCAGCGCTGGCAGCCGATCAACCGGGTCGGCCTGTACGTTCCGGGCGGCAAGGCCGTCTACCCCTCCAGTGTCGTGATGAACGTGGTGCCGGCCCAGGTCGCCGGCGTCACCTCGATCGCCCTGGCCTCGCCGCCGCAGAGTCAATTCGGCGGCCGGGTGCACCCCACCATCCTGGCCGTGGCCGGGCTCCTCGGCGTCGACGAGATCTACGCCATGGGCGGCGCCGGCGCCATCGGCGCCTTCGCATACGGGGTGGCCGGTATCGGCCTCGACCCGGTGCAGTTGGTGACCGGCCCCGGCAACGTCTACGTCGCGGCGGCCAAGCGCCTGGTCCGCGGGGTGACCGGCATCGACGCCGAGGCCGGGCCGACAGACATCCTGGTGATCGCGGATGCCGCGGCCGACCCGGTGTTGGTCGCCGCTGACCTGGTCAGCCAGGCCGAACACGACGAACTGGCCGCCGCGGTTTTGGTCACCGATTCGCAGCAGCTCGCCGACGCGGTGGAATCACGCCTGGGCGAGCTTGCCGCATCGACCACCCACAGCATCCGTGTGAGCGCATCGCTCGGCGGCACCCAGTCCGCCATCGTGCTCGTCGACGACCTCGCCCAGGCCGCGGCGTTCAGCAACGCGTTCGGCCCTGAACACCTCGAGATCCAGACCGATCAACCGGATGCCGTGCTCGCGTCGATCGAGAACGCCGGCGCCATCTTCCTCGGCCCATACGCGCCGGTGAGCCTCGGCGACTATGCGGCGGGGTCGAACCACGTGCTGCCCACCGGGGGACAGGCGCGATTCTCCTCCGGTCTCGGCGCGTACACCTTCCTCCGCCCGCAGCAGGTGGTCCGGTACAGCAGGGACGCGCTGCAGGAGGTGGCCGGCCACATCGCTGCCCTGTCCGCTGCGGAGGCGCTGCCGGCCCACGGCGACGCTGTCACGGCCCGGTTCGACAACCCCGCACGGTAGGCTGGAGCCACAATGTTCTGCCCGTTCTGCCGCCACCCGGACTCGCGGGTCATCGATTCGCGCACCAGCGACGACGGCCTCTCGATTCGCCGCCGCCGGCAGTGCCCGGAATGCGGACGCCGGTTCAGCACCACGGAGACCGCGAGCCTGAACATCATCAAGCGCAGCGGCGTGGTCGAACCGTTCAGCCGGGAGAAGATCGTCTCCGGTGTGCGGAAAGCCTGCCAGGGCCGGCCGGTCAGCGACGCCGATCTCGCCCTGCTCGCCCAAAAAGTCGAGGAGACCATCCGCCAGACCGGCGCCTCCCAGGTCGACGCCAATGACATCGGACTGGCCATCCTGTCGCCGCTGCGGGAACTCGACGAGGTCGCGTTCCTCCGTTTCGCCAGCGTCTACCAGGCGTTCGACTCGCTGGAGGACTTCGAGACCGCGATCACGCAACTGCGCTCCGGGCGCACCGCGGAATCATCGGCCTCCACCAGGTCAGAGCTGTAGCCCGCCGGGATGTACCGCTTCTTCTTCACCACCGTGCTGTCCCGGCTAGACCCGGAGCGCGCCCACCACCTCGCCTTCGATGTGATCCGGGCCCTGCCCGCGCTCGGCGTCGGCCGCCTGGTGCACCGCGTCACCCGGCCCCGCACCGACCTCAGCGTGCGGGCGCTGGGACTCACCTTCCCGTCGCCGTTCGGCCTGGCCGCCGGATTCGACAAGGACGGCAAGGCCGTGATCGGCCTCGGGCGGCTCGGCTTCGGCCATGTCGAGGTCGGCACCCTCACCGCGCTCAGCCAGCCCGGCAACCCGAAGCCGCGACTGTTCCGGCTGGTACCGGACCGCGCGGTGATCAACCGGATGGGATTCAACAATGGCGGTGCCGCCGCCGCCGTGGCCCGGCTGGCACGGGTGCGCGAGGTACCGGACCGGCCGGTGCTCGGCATCAACATCGGCAAGAGCCGGGTCGTCGACGTCGCCGACGCGGCCGCCGACTACCTCGCCAGCACGGCGGTCCTCGCCCCGCTGGCCGACTACCTGGTCGTCAACGTCAGCTCGCCGAACACCCCCGGCCTCCGCGGCCTGCAGGAACTCGACCAGCTCGCGCCGTTGCTCGAATCGGTCAAGCGCGCGGCCGGCACGACGCCACTGCTGGTGAAGATCGCCCCCGACCTCAGCGACGAGCAGGTGAGCCGCATCGCCGAGCTGGTCGTGCGACTCGGGCTGGACGGGATCATCGCCACCAACACCACCCTCTCGCGCTCCGACCTGGCGACGGATGCCGCCACCATCGACGCCGCCGGCGCCGGCGGGCTCTCCGGGGCGCCACTGGCCGCGCGTTCCCTCGCCGTCCTGCGGCTCATCCGCGCGAGCGTGCCGCCGGACCTGTGCGTCATCTCGGTCGGCGGCGTCGAAACCGCCGAACAGGTCGCCGAGCGCCTTGCCGCCGGCGCCACCCTGGTGCAGGGCTACACCGCGTTCCTCTACCTCGGGCCGCTCTGGGCCCGGCAGGTGAACCGCGGCCTCGACCGCCTGCTCGCCCGCCGCGCCGCCTGACCCGGACGGAGTCGGCAACCGGCGAGTGGCATCCGCTGTCTCGCGGTCAGAGAATGCCGAGCGCCGCCAGCTGGTCGGCGATCACGGAACCGTCCGGCCCGTAGACCCAGGGCGAGTCCGGCGTGCCGCGGGCCTCATCCTTGGACCGCCCGCCGGCCAGGACGGCCTCCCCGGGAGACAACTGCCGGATCGCGACGGCGGCCACGCTCCCCGGGTAGTCGGCCTGGAACTCGCTGTAGATGGCTTCATCGTGCTGGCCGTCGTCTCCGATGAGGATCCAGCGCACGTCGGGGAACTCCTCGGCGAGGCGCCGCAGGTTCGCCCGCTTGTGGTCGAGCCCGCTGCGGAACCAGCGGTCATGGGTGGGCCCCCAGTCGGTGAGCAGGAGGGCGCCGTCCGGATAGAGGTTGCGGGACAGGAACCGGGTCAGGGTGGGTGCCACATTCCAGGCTCCGGTGGAGAGGTAGATCATCGGCGCACCGGGCACGGTGGAGGCAAGGCGCTCGAGCAGCACCGCCATCCCGGGGGTCGGCACCCTGGCATGCTCGTCGAGCACGAACGTATTCCAGGCCGCCAGCAGCGGGCGGGGGAGGGCCGTGACCATGACGGTGTCGTCGACGTCGGAGATGATGCCCCGTTGAACCCCGGGCGGGACCACGAAGATCGGCGCGTCGACCGGGTCGGAGTTCTCGGTGTGCAAGCGGATGACGTGCCGGCCGGGTTGCATGGACGCGCTCACGACGGTGTCGACGACGCCTCCGCGGTCTGCCTGCACCCGGTGTTGCCGGCCGTTGATCTCGATGGTGACGGTGACGTCGTTCACCGGGACGCTGGTGAAGCTGCGCCATCCCCGGATCCCGGCGTCGCGCGCCGCGGCTTTCGCCTTCGTGCGCGCCGAGCCGCCCGGTTTGTCGGGCTTGGTCAGCAGGACGCGACAGAGGATGCGCACCCACTCGGTGGACCCGTATCCGGCGTAGGGAATGATCACCGGCACGTGGCCGCGGCGGCGGGCGAAACGCTCCCGACGGTCATGCAGCCAGTCTTCGATACGCGCCGCACGGTGCATGATTCGCGCGGGAGCGGCCCCGGTCGGCGAAACGTCTGCGGACTCTGGCACCCCCCCAGTCTGTCACGCCCTGGCCGGAGCGCCGTCCGGTGGCGGCGGATGGCCCGCCGCCCGATAGAATCGACACTTGACTTCAGGAGGAACTTTGTCGCTTGACGATGTATTCGGGTCCGATTCTGACGCCTCGGGACAGATTCGCACCGAACCCGTCCAGCAGCGCAGTGCTGACAGGTTGACGACCCTGCTTGACGCCGCTGCCGCGGTGGTCGATGAAGTCGGATTCGACCGGATCACCACAGCGATGATCGCCGAGCGGGCGGGCGCATCCATCGGCACCGTCTACCGCTACTACCCTGACCGCGTTGCCGTGCTGCACGGGCTCCGGGAGCGGGCGGTCCAGCGTTTCCGCGCCCGGGTCTCCGATGAGCTGAAGGCCCGCGCACCGGAGAACTGGTGGGACGCCGTCGACTGCGCCGTCACGGCCTTCGTCGGCCTCTACCGCTCGGAGCCCGGTTTCCGCATCATGCATTTCGCCGATCGCGAGCGCACCGCGTTGGATGAAACCGGCGGGCTTGATGCATCGAACGAGCTCGAGTACGGCTTCTTCGCGAAGCGGATGGCCGACGTACTGGCCGAGGAATTCGGCCTCCCCGGCGGTCCTGACCTCGCGTTCCGCCTGGAAGTGGCCGTCGAGATGGCGGACGCGCTGCTGTCGCGGGCGTTCTACTCCGACCCGCGGGGCGACGAGCGGTTCATCACCGAGTGCCGCCACATCGTGCACGACTACCTCGTCGGCTATTACGGCCCGAGTTCCAGCCCCACCGCGCCAGAACGAGCCTGAGCGGTATGGTCCTGCGCGGTCCTCGCCTGCGCGGTCTGGCTCAGGCTTCCCGGCAGAGGCAGAACGGATGCCCCACCGGGTCGAGGTAGACGCGGAAGCTGTCCCGCAGCCCGTCGGGTGTGTCCGGTCGCGGCAGTCCGGTCTTCGTGGCCCCGGCCGCGAGCACAGCCGTCTCAGCGGTGTCCAGCACCGGTACGTCGATGTCGAGGTGCGACTGCTGCGGCACCGTATTGTCCGGCCAGGTCGGCGGGATGAAGTCCGGCGCCCGCTGGAACGCCATCCCGGTGCTCCGGCGGCGGTCGTCTCCCGGCGGCCGGATGGTCGCCCAGGAATCATCCGAGTCCGGTTCGAGCAGCCAGCCGAGGATGGTGGCGTAGAACGCGGCCAGGTCCCGTGGTTCCGGGCAGTCCAGTACGACCAGGTCGAGCCGGCCGACGCCGACCGGTGCGAGGTTATCCATGCGCGGGAGCCTACCCCGGGATCGAGATCACGGTCTCGTATTATTTTGCAATCCACTTTGCCTGCGGCTCCGAACAGTGATTGGGTTGTCATCTGGCACGTGTTGATCCGACCCCATTCGAGGAATGAGCCACCCCTATGATCGAGTTCCGCGAGGTCTCCAAGCAGTTCCCCGACGGTACTCTGGCGGTCGACGATTTCAGCCTGGCCCTGCCGTCCCGCAAGACCACCGTGTTCGTCGGCACCTCCGGCTCCGGCAAGACCACGCTCCTGCGGATGATCAACCGGATGGTCGACCCCAGCCGAGGCACGATCGAGATCGACGGAGTCGACATCTCGACGCTCGAACCGGTGAAGCTCCGCCGCAGCATCGGCTACGTCATGCAGAACTCGGGGCTGTTGCCGCACCGCAAGGTCATCGACAATGTGGCCACCGTGCCCCTGCTCCGCGGGGTGCCCAAACGCACCGCCAGGGCCAATGCGCTCGCGCTCCTGGACACGGTGGGCCTCGATCGGAAACTCGCCGACCGCTACCCCAGCCAGCTCTCCGGCGGCCAGCAACAGCGCGTCGGCGTGGCGCGCGGACTCGCGGTCGACCCCAACATCCTGCTGATGGACGAGCCGTTCGGCGCCGTCGACCCGATCGTGCGCGCCGAACTCCAGCAGGAACTGATCCGGTTGCAGAAGGAGCTGGACAAGACCGTCGTCTTCGTCACCCACGACATCGAAGAGGCGTTCCTACTCGGCGACCAGGTGGTGATCTTCCGCACCGGCGGACGGATCGCGCAGGTCGGCACTCCCTCCGACATCCTGGCCAACCCCGCCGATGACTTCGTCGCCAGCTTCGTCGGCGCCGAGCGCGGCAAGCGATCACTGCACCTGGAGAGCCGGGGCGGCTCGAGCATCCTGGTCGACAGCGCGGGGCGGCTCGCCGGCGTCCTGGATGAGGCACACCCCGCGGGTGCTGGCGCTTCGGCGCAGGGTGAGGTCACAGCGTGAACTGGATCTGGTCGAACCTCGACCTGATCTGGGATCGCACGGTCGATCACCTGGTCCTCAGCGTGCCGCCGATCATCCTCAGCTTCCTGATCGCCCTCCCGCTGGGCTGGCTGGCAAACCGCTACCGGTTCACCCGGGGCGTCATTCTCACCCTCGGCGGCTTGCTTTATGCCATCCCATCGCTGCCCCTGTTCATCGTGCTGCCGATCCTGGTCGGCACCAGCACGAGGTCACCGGCGAACCTGATCATCGCACTGACCCTGTACGGCATCGCGCTGATGGTGCGAGTGGTGGCGGATGCGCTGGCCTCCGTCGACCCTGACGTGCGACAATCGGCCAGCGCGGTCGGGTTCTCCGCATGGAGCGCCTTCTGGCAGGTGGACCTGCCGCTGGCCGGCCCGGTGCTGCTCGCCGGACTGCGGGTGGTCGCCGTCAGCACGGTGAGCCTCGCGACGGTGGGCGCCGTGATCGGCGTGCAGAGCCTCGGCAGCCTGTTCACCGACGGATTCCAGCGCAACATCCAGGAGGAGATCGTCACCGGGATCGTGGTCACCGTGGCGCTGGCCCTCGTCTTCGATGCGGTGCTGGTGCAACTCGGCCGCCTGCTGATGCCGTGGACCCGGCTCGGACGGGCCCAGGCTCCCGGCGCGGCAGTGCTCCGCTCGGAGGTTGCAGCATGAACTTCCTCATCGAGGCGATCAACTGGATCTTCGACCCGGCCCACTACGGTGGACCCGGCAGCATCCCCGCCCGGGTGGCGGAACACCTGCTGTTCACCTTCGTCACGTTGGTGCTGGCGTCGGTCATCGCCATCCCGTTCGGATTCTTCATCGGGCATTCCGGCCGCGGCCGAGTGGTTGCGGTGGCGACGGCCGGGGGACTGCGCGCACTGCCAACGCTCGGCCTGTTGACGCTGGTCGGCCTGTGGATCGGTATCGGCCTCGGCGCCCCGTACGTCGCGCTCACGATCCTGGCGATCCCGCCCATCCTGGCCGGGGCGTACACCGGCTTTGAAGCGATCGACCGTGCCACCGTCGACGCCGCGCGGGCGGTGGGCATGTCGGAATGGCAGATCGTCACCAAAGTCGAGATCCCGCTGGGCCTGCCGCTCCTGATCGGCGGCATCCGCTCGGCGACCCTGCAGGTGGTCGCCACCGCGACGCTCGCCGCCTACATCGCCGACTTCGGCCTCGGCCGGTACCTGTTCGAGGGCCTGAAGATCCGCGACTACGGCGAGATGCTCGGTGGATCGATCCTGGTGATCCTGCTCGCCCTCGTGCTTGAGGGCATCTTCGCGCTGGTCCAGCGCTTCGTAGTGCCACGCGGCGTCCTGGCCGGGCGCCCCGACGATGTCCGGGTGAGGTCAACCAGATCTCGCCCGGTGATGGGATCCCCCATCGAGGAAGGAAGAAAATAATGTTCGCAGCGAAAAGAGGCCGGCTCGCGCTTATCGGCGTGGTCGCGGTCGGGGCCGTCGTAGCCCTGGCAGGGTGCGCATCCGGTGACCCGCTGGGTGGCGGCGGCAGTACCGCGTCCAGCGGTTCGAAGACCCTGGTGGTCGGGTCGCAGGACTACTACTCGAACGAGATCATCGCCGAGATCTACTCCCAGGCGCTGGAGTCCAACGGTTTCACCGTTGACCGACAGTTCCGGATCGGCCAGCGCGAGGTCTACCTGCCCGACATCAAGGACGGCAAGATCGACGTGTTCCCGGAGTACACCGGAAGCCTGCTGCAGGCGCTCGACAAGAGCGCAAAGGGCGGCACCGCCGACGAGACCTACGCGGAGCTGAAGGACGCGCTGCCCGACAACCTCAGCGTGCTCGACAAAGCGGATGCCACCGACCAGAACTCCTGGACGGTCACCCAGGCGTTCGCGAAGAAGTACAACCTCACCGACATCGCCTCGCTCAAGAACGTGACCGAGCCGATCACGGTCGGCGGGAACTCCGAGCTCGAGACGCGGCCGTACGGCCCGACCGCGCTCAAGGACAAGTACGGCGTCACCATCGCCGGCTTCACGCCGGTGGAGGACAGCGGCGGACCGCTGACGGTCAAGGCGCTGGTCGACAACCAGATCCAGCTGGCAAACATCTACACCGCCGACCCCAACATCAAGTCGAACGACCTCGTCGCCCTCGACGACCCGGACGGGTTGTTCTTCCCGGACAACGTCGTGCCCGTCGTCTCGAAGAAGGTCGACGACAAGGCGGCCGGCGTGATCAACAAGGTGCAGCGTGCGCTCTCCGCCAAGGACCTCGTCGACCTGAACGCGAAGAGCGTCAACGACAAGGAATCGGCAGACAAGATCGCCGCCGCCTGGCTCAAGCAGGCCAACCTCTTCTAACCCCCACCACCCCGCGAACCCGCACTTGTTGGGGCTAAGAGGCCCTGATAACCCCAACAAGTGCGGGTTCGCGGGGGCGCCAGGCACCGATCAGGAGCAGGGACAGGGTCGGGACGGCCCGGAGCGCCAGCGCGACCGGTAAGGCCCCAGACCGGCAAGGCCCCAACGCGGGCCGGAGTCGGAGCGGGCGACGGATGCCTCGGGCGCGTTCGCCGCGCGTCACGGCGCTCAACCCGCGTCTCGCGTGGCGCCGACGGGCCGAATCGCGTGGCGCGGGTTGAACGCAGCTGCGCGCGTTGAATTCGACCCGCGTAGCGGCGTTCAACCCGCGCAGGGGAAATTGGGGTGCGCCGGGCACGGAAAGGGGTGCCTCGGGCGTGGCGTCTTGGCCGTTTGGCTGGCCGCGCTCCGGCCGCGTTCGGGTCGCGCTCAGGTGATAAGGAGCAGCACAGTGGGCAGGGCGAGTAACCCGAGCGCACCGAGCAGCAGGCCGACGCGCGCGGGCAGCGGGATGGGCGACGGATGCCCGAGCAATCGCTGCACCCGCGGCGTGACCATGTCGAAGGGGCGGTCGCCCAGGGCAGCCCGAACTGCGCCGTCGGGCGCGTCGACGTCCGGCTCGCTGGGCGGATCGAGAGGCGGCTCGCCCGCGGTTCCGACCAACACGATCGCGCGCGCCAGGGTGCGATCGTCGACGACGTGCCTGGCCTGGTCGTCGGCCAGCATCTCCACCAGCAACGCCACCGCGTTCTCGGCCCGGTTCGCGATCGGGAACCAGGGCAGGGCGCTGTGCCAGGATTTGAACGCCAGCAGCACCACATGGTGCTGTTGCCGCAGGTGCGCCGTCTCGTGCGCGATCACGCCGCGCAACTCGTCCGCGTCGAGCAGGTCGAGCATGCCGTTGGAGAGCACGGTCACCGAGCGGGCAGCCCCGGGCAGGCAGTAGGCGACCGGGGCGGCGTGGTCGATCACCCGGGTGTCCGGCCGGCCGTGCAGCGGCCGGCTGAGCAGCTCGACCAGGTTGCGGTGCCGGCGGCGTTGCCGCTCGGAGCGCACGATCGTCGCCATCAGGTTGAGCACCAGGTGCACCCCGAGCACGAACGCCGAGCTCAGCCCGAAGACGTGGTCGATGCCGGTGCCGGTCGGCAGCGGTTCGCCGAGCAGGGTGCGCGCGAGAGCGACGACCGCGGTGGGGAGGGTGCTCCCGAAGGGGATCAGCCCGTACACCAGGAGGGCGCCGATCATCGACAGCCCGCCGGTGAGGGCGATGGACTGCCAGAGCACGAGTGCGGTGCCGGGGGCTCGCGTGGGCCAATGGGCACGGGAGAGCAGGATCGGGACCGGCCAGGCCAGGGCGACCGCGACGACGAGCAGGGCCCACGCGGCGATCAACACGTCGTTACCGTTGCCGCATCCGGACGGTCAGGAGGACGTGACGGGAGCGTTGCCGAGGAGCTCACGCAGCGTCTGCGCTTCGTCGGGGCTCACGTTGCCGATGAAGCGGGCCAGCGCCGCCTCCCGGTCGGGGGAGGAGCCGAGGACCTCGTGCATCAGCTCGGCGGTGTGTTCGGCGCGGGAGGTGACCGCGCGGTACAGGTGCGGGCGGGCACCCCGGTCGCGGGAGACGAACCCCTTGTTCTCCAGCCGGGAGAGCACGGTCAGCACGGTCGTCGTGGCGAGTTCTTTCCGTCCGGTCTCCGCGCCGGCGGCGGCCAGGCGGTCGCGCAGTTCGTTGGCCGACAGCGCCCCGCTGGTGTCCCAGAGGACATCCATCAGGGATCGTTCCAGTTCGCCCAAACTTGCCATGGGGCCAGCCTATCCGAATTCCGGATTGCGTTCTACGTGTCGTAGAAGAGTAGTGTTCTACGTGACGTAGAAAACCGCACGGGAGGTACGATGAACGACTGGCTGGATCCGCTGCTGCTGTCCCGGTGGCAGTTCGGCCTGACCACGATCTACCACTTCCTGTTCGTTCCGCTGACCATCGGCCTCTCGCTCACTGTGGCACTGTTCCAGACCGCGTGGGTGCGCACCGGCCGGGCGAAGTACCTCCAGCTCACCCACTTCTTCGGCAAGATCTTCCTGATCAACTTCGCGATGGGGGTCGTCACCGGGATCGTGCAGGAGTTCCAGTTCGGCATGAACTGGTCGGACTACTCGCGCTTCGTCGGCGACGTGTTCGGGGCGCCGCTCGCGTTCGAGGGGATCGTCGCGTTCTTCCTCGAGGCCACGTTCATCGGCCTGTGGATCTTCGGCTGGGACAAGCTGCCGCAGAAGGTGCACCTCGCCACCATCTGGCTGGTCGCGATCGGCAGCACCGCCTCGGCCTACTTCATCATCGCCGCCAACGCCTTCATGCAGAACCCGGTGGCGTTCCGCATCAACGAGGCCAAGGGCCGCGCCGAACTCACCTCCATCGGCGAACTGCTGTCGAACCCGATCGCCGTCGCTGCCTTCCCGCACACGATCTTCGCCTGCTTCATGGTCTCGGCCGGCCTGATCATCTCGGTCGCCGCCTGGCACCTGTCCCGCAACCAGCACCTGGACACCATGCGGCCGGCGCTGAAGTTCGGATTGTGGATGATGGTCATCGCCGGCATCGGCACCACGCTGATGGGCGACCAGCTGAGCCTGGCCATGGTGGACGCACAGCCCATGAAGATGGCTGCGGCCGAAGCGCTGTACCACACCGCCACCGGGGCGAACGCGTCCTTCTCGATTTTCACCCTCGGCACCCCGGACGGTGTGCACGAGCTGTTCTCCATCCGCATCCCGTACCTGCTCTCGTTCCTCTCCACGCACAGTTTGGACGGCACCGTCGAGGGCATCAACGACCTGCAGGCGCAGTACGTGCAGCTGTACGGGCCCGGCGACTACACGCCGATCATCTGGGTCACCTATTGGTCGTTCCGCTGGATGATCGCCCTCGGCATCCTGCACATCATGGTCGCCGTTGTCGGCCTGTGGCTGACCCGCAAGGGACGGATGCCCCGCAACACGTGGGTCTGGAAGGCCGCGATCTGGTCCTTCCCGCTGTCGCTGGCCGCGATGATCGTCGGTTGGGTGTTCACCGAGATGGGCCGGCAGCCGTGGCTGGTGTTCGGGCTGCTGAAGACCGAAGACGGCGTCTCGCCCGGGGTCAGCGGCGTGGAGGTTCTGATCTCCCTTATCGCCTTCACCCTCATCTACGGCAGCCTCGCCGTGGTGGAGTTCCGCCTGATCCTGGGGGCCGTGAAGAAGGGACCGGATGCCCCGCCGCCGGCCAACACGGCTGGGTCGAATCAACGCGGCGGCGAAATCCAACACCAGGTCACGGTCTACTAGGAGGACATGATGGATCTCAACACGCTGTGGTTCTGGATCATCGCCGCGCTCTTCATCGGCTACTTCGTGCTCGACGGTTTCGACTTCGGTGTGGGCATGAGCCTGCCGTTCCTCGGCAAGGACGACGTGGACCGGCGGGTGCTGATCAACACGATCGGTCCGGTCTGGGACCTCAATGAGACCTGGGTGATCGTGGCCGGGGCGAGCCTGTTCGCGGCGTTCCCGGAGTGGTACGCCACCATGTTCAGCGGCTTCTACCTCGCCCTGCTGCTCATCCTTCTGGCCCTGATCCTGCGCGGAGTGTCATTCGAGTACCGGCACCAGCGGCCGGGCGCCAGATGGAAGGCCGGATTCGACCGGATGATCGTCATCGGCTCGGCGGTGCCCGCGTTCCTGTGGGGGGTCGCCTTCGCGAACGTCGCGCAGGGTGTCGCGCTGGACGCGAACCACGATTACACCGGCACCCTGTTCGACCTGCTGAACCCGTACGCGCTGCTGGGCGGCCTCACCACCCTGCTGCTGTTCTTCACCCACGGCGTCGTCTTCGTCTCCCTGAAAACCGCCGGGGACATCCGCCGGCGGGCTCGCCGGCTGGCCACCCGGAGCGGCGTCGTGACCATCGTGGTCGCCGCGGGGTTCCTGGCCTGGACGACCCTCGCCTACGGCTCAGTCGCCACCGGTGTGCTCGCCGGGGGTGCAGCCGTTGCCCTGGTGCTGTCCTTCCTCGCCAACCTGCGCGGAGCCGAGGGCTGGGCGTTCACGTTCATGGCTGCCACCATCGGGCTGGCGGTCCTCGCGCTGTTCGCGTCGCTGTTCCCCGATGTGATGCCGGCCAGCAACAACCCGGCAAACAGCCTGACCATCGAGAACGCGTCGTCGACCCCGTACACGCTCGAGGTGATGAGCTGGACCGCCCTGTTCGCGATGCCGGTGATCCTGCTCTACCAGGGCTGGACATACTGGGTCTTCCGGAAACGCGTGACCCGCCGCCACATCGACGGTGCAGCGGATGCCGCCGGGACCGCGCTCGAACCGGCGGCGGGCTGACCGTGAAACCACTCGATCCGCGGCTCCTGCGCCACGCCAGGGCGGCGCGCCGGTTCCTGGCGGCCGGTGCGGCGATCGGACTGGCCCAGACCCTGGTGGTGATCGCATTCTCCTGGCTGCTGAGCCAGGGGATCGTGCTGGCCATCGGAGGGCATCCGCTGCCGGAGCTGGCCGGGACCGTCGGTGCGCTGGCCGGTGCGGTGATCGCCCGGGCGGCCCTGTCGTGGCTGCAGGAGCTCAACGCGGCGCGGGGGGCCGCGCACGTCAAGAGCCAGTTGCGCGCCGCGGTGCTGGCCGCATTGGCCGCCAGGGGGCCGGACTGGACCGCCGGGCACAACCGGGCCCGGCTCACCACCACCGTCACCTCCGGCCTCGACGCGCTCGACACCTACTTCGCCCGTTATCTGCCGCAATTGCTGCTGACCGTGATCGCCACACCGGTCCTCATCCTCGTGATGACCAGCCAGGACCTGCCCAGCGGGATCACGGTGATCCTGGCGCTGCCGCTGATCCCGGTGTTCATGGTGCTGATCGGCTGGGCCACCCGCGCCGCGCAGCAGCGACAGTGGGATGCGCTGCAACGGCTCGGCGCCGGCTTCCTCGACGTCGTCGGCGGACTGGCCACCCTCAAGATCTTCGGCCGGGAGCGGCGCCAGCCGGAACGGCTGCGCGCCATCACGGACGAGTACCGGACCCGCACCATGAGCGTGCTCAGGGTCTCCTTCCTCAGCGGCTTCGTGCTGGAATTCGCGGCCAGCCTGTCGGTGGCTGTGGTCGCCGTGTCGATCGGACTGCGCCTGGTCGACGGCAGCCTGGGGTTCGCCACCGGGCTGTTCGTGCTGCTGCTCGCCCCCGAGGTGTTCCTGCCGGTGCGCCAGGTCGGTGCGCAGTTCCACGCTGCCGCGGACGGCGTCGCCGCCGCCGATGAGGTGTTCGGGATCCTCGACGATTCACCGGGCGGCCCGTCCTTCGATGGTCGGGCTCGTCGAGGCCACGCACTCCCTGCCTCGACAAGCTCGACGGTTTCGACAGGCTCGACCGAGCGCGGGGTGCTGAGGCTCGAGGGCGTCGCCGTGCCGACGACGGATGCCGGGGCGCCGCGACTGCCGGCCGTGAGCGCGAGCTGGCGCCCCGGCGATGTGGTCGCGGTGTCCGGACCGAGCGGCGCGGGCAAGTCGACGCTCCTGGGCGCCCTGGCCGGATTCCTCCGGTTCGACGGAAGGATCATCCTCGACGGCCGCGATGTCACCGGCGGGCCGCGCGACTGGCTGGCCTGGTCCGGGCAGCGCCCCGGACTGCTGTCGGGAACGATCGCTGACAATGTGGCGCTCGGCGACGCATCCGTCGACCCGCTTCTGCTTGAGCGCGCGCTGAGCCTGGCCGGTGCGGGCGAACTCGACCCGGCGACCGCGCTCGGGGTCGGCGGCGCCGGCTTGTCGGGCGGCCAGGCCCAGCGCGTCGCGGTCGCCAGGGCGGTCTATCGGTCACTGGTCCATGGCTGCCCGGTGATCGCGCTCGACGAACCGTCCGCGGCGCTCGACGGATCCACGGAGGCGGCACTGGTCGGCGGCCTCCGCACCCTCGCCGACGAGGGCCGGATCGTGGTCGTGGTCAGCCACCGCACGGCGGTGCTCGCCGCTGCAACGCGGATCCTACGGGTGGGGGAGGTGCTCGCGGATGTCCCGGCCTGACACCCCGCAGATCCTGCGGCTCGCCCAGCCCCCGGTCCGCCGGTTCGCGCCTGGGCTCGCCGCCGGACTGCTCTCAGCGATGTCCACTGTGGCGCTGCTCGCGGCCTCGGCCTGGCTGATCGCCCGCGCGGCAGAGCAGCCGCCGGTGATGTTCCTGTCGATGGCGGTCGTCGCGGTGCGGGCGTTCGCGCTCGCCCGGGCCGCCTTTCGTTACCTCGAGCGGTTGGCCAGCCACGATGCCGCGTTCCGTCAGCTCGCGGAGCTCCGGCAAGGCGTGTTCCGGCGCATCCTGCCGCTGGCGCCGGCCGGCCTCGGCAGCACGGGCAGGGGAGAGCTGCTCACCCGGCTGGTGCGCGACGTCGACGACCTGCAGGACCTGCCGCTGCGGGTCGTCCAGCCGCTGGTGACCGCGGTTTCGGTCGCGGTGCTGAGCGTCGCCGCCGTCTGGCTGGTACTGCCGGCGGCCGCGGTGACCCTCGCGATCTGCCTGGTCATCGCCGTCGTCGGCGGGTCGCTCAGCTCCGGTGCGCTGGCGGCACGCAGCGAGCGGATGCTGGCACCGTTGCGCGGGCAGCTCGCGGACCGGGTGTTCGAGACCGTGCAGAGCCTCGACGTCCTCATCGCCTTCGGCGCCCTCGAGCGGCGGCTGGGGGAGCTGCGGGAGGTCGACGACCGGCTGCGCCGGGCGACCCTGCGCCGATCACTCGGGACCGGGGTGCACACCGCCGTGACCGCGCTGTTCGCCGGGGCGGCCACCGTCGCCGCGCTGGGGGTCGGCATCCCGGCGCTCGGTGCCGATGGTGCCGGCGCCGGCGTTCTCACCGGGTTGTCCGGGCCGGCCCTCGCCGTGATCGTGCTGGTTCCGATGGCGGTGTTCGAGGTCGTCGGCGCGATTCCGGCGGCCCTGGCCGCCTGGCGGCAGGTGCGCTCGAGCGCCGAGCGGGTGGCGACAGCAGTGCCGGACGCCGTTCCGGCGGAAATCCCGGTGGACCCGGTGGTCGAGCCTGTCGAGACCCTGTTCCCGGTGGTCGAGCTCTCCAACCTCTCCGCCACCTGGCCGGGCGCGGGCACCCCCGCGGTGTCCGCGGTCACCCTGCGACTCGCCCCCGGCGACCGGGTGCATCTGTCGGGCGGAAGCGGCACCGGCAAGACCACCCTCGCCTACGCGCTGGTGCGCTTCCTCGAGTACGGCGGCTCATACCGGATCGGGGGGCGAGAGGCGCGCGACCTGCCGCAGGACGCGGTGCGACGCACGGTCGGACTGTGCGAGCAGGACCCATGGTTGTTCGACAACAGCATCCGCCAGAACCTGCTGTTCGCCCGCGAGGACGCGACGGATGCCGACCTCACCGCGGTGCTCGGCCGCGTCGGTCTCGCCGACTGGGTGGCGGCTCGCGGCGGCCTTGACGCGCAGGTCGGTGAACGCGGCGGGCTGGTCTCCGGAGGGCAGGCGCAGCGGATCGCGCTGGCGCGGGCGCTGCTCGCCGATTTCCCGGTGCTGGTCGTCGACGAGCCGACCGCGAACGTGGACCCCCAGCAGGGTGAGGCGCTGGTGCGCGACATCCTCGCCGCGGCGGCCGACGCGGACAGGGCGGTGCTGCTGATCTCGCACACGCCGGTGCCGCCGGAGCTGATCACCGGCCGGCTGAGCCTGGGGGGCTGACGCCGGGCTACCGGGTGCGCTCGACCGCGGCGAGGATCGCGTCGCCCAGCTCCGCCGGTTTCGTGAACTGCGGCCAGTGCCCCGTCGGCAGGTCCACGTACTCCACGTCGTGGAGGCGTGCCAGCTCCGCCGCGTACGGCTGGCCTTCTGCGATCCAGCTGAGCAGCTGGGACGCCGGGTACTCACACGCGATCACCGTCGATGGGACGCCCAGGCGGCGCTCATCGTGGAGGTGCAGCTTCCCGTAGGCCACGTCGCGTGGTTCAGGCAAGGCGTGGGCGCGGAGTTCGGCGCGCAGCTCGTCGTCCAGGTCGGTGAGGTCGGCATCGTCGAATTCCTCCCACGGCGGCATCGGCAGGTCGGCGCCGTCCGGCGGTTGCCCGCCGAAGACCGAGTCGCCCTCGCCGGCCGGAACACAGTCCACATACACCATGCGTTCGACCCAGTCGGGGCGCGCGTCGAGCGCCCCGTAGATGATGGCCCCGCCGCCCGAATGCCCGACCAGGACCACCCGCTCGTCGATGGCGTCGATCGCCTTCACCACCGCGTCGACATGGTCCTGCAGGCCGATGCCGGCCCGCGGGGCGTCGGCGTCCTCCAGCCCGGGCAGGGTCAGCGGATGCACCCGGTGCCCCGCGGCCCGCAGCGATGGCGTGGTCTTCGCCCACGACGAGGCCTGAAGCCAGAATCCGGGAACCAGGATGATGTCCATGCGGTGACCTTACGCCGCGCCCTCGGCGCCCGGCAACGCTCCGAGCGGCAGGGTGGAGAGAACCATCCGTCCCCCCGGAGCCGACCGCGGCGCCATGTCGACCAGGGCCACCTGGTTGAGGGAGAGCTCGTCGCCGTCGTGGATCCGGGCGTGGTGCTTGACGGTGACGTGGGCCCGGAAGGCGCGGCCGGTGAACGCCGATTCGTCCGGGTCGGTGGCGAACGGCCGGATGGCATTCACCAGGGTCCGGTGCAGCCGGGTCACTGCCGGGTTCTCGGCCAGCACGGTCACCGGGATGTTCTCCCGGCGCCCGAACATCTCCAGCGGCCCGGCCACGGCGGTCAGCGCTGGCTGGTGGTGGATCGTGCGGGCGATGGCGTCGGTGATCTCGGAGGCGGCGGCATCCGTTGAAAAAGGCGCCAGCACCGTGACATGCAGCGGCCAGTGCGTCACGAGAAAGCTCTCGCCGGTGCGAAGCGGCGCGAGCGGCAGCACGACGACGAATCGGGACATGCGCCGAGTCTAACCAGCCGGGTCCAATCTCAATCGGCCCGGACCTCTGGCGGGTCCTCCTGCTCCATGTGCTTGGCCTCCCGCCGGGCCAGCCACTTCTTCACCACGAGCACGAGCACGAGGAACAGGGCGATCACGCCGACGAACACGTACCCGGCGAAGTGCAACTGCTGCGAGAGTTCGCGGTACCCGCCCGCAGCGGCCGAACCCACGCTGACGTAGGCGACCGCCCAGATCACGCAGGCCGGAACGGTCCACCTCATGAACCGGCGATAGCGCATCGCGCTCATGCCCACGGTGAGCGGGATCAGCGAGTGCAACACCGGGATGAACCGGGACAGGAATACCGCGATGCCGCCCCGTCTGCGCAGATAGTTCTCGGCGCGCACCCATTGGCGTTCGCCGATCCAGCGGCCCAGGCGGCTCCGCCGGATGAGAGGGCCGAAGTAGTGCCCCAGGGCGAAGCCGATGCTCTCACCCGCCAGCGCGCCCGCGATGACGGTGAGCACGAGGGCAACGTATTGCACCGGGTTCTCCACTGCGGTGCTGGCGACGATGACAATGGTGTCACCGGGAACGATGAGGCCCACCAGCACCGAGGTCTCCAGCAGGATGCCGAGCCCGGCGAGTGCCGTGCGAACGATGGGATCCACACTCGAGACAGTCTCGAGGATCCAGTTGAGGATGTCGTTCACAGGGCACAGCCTAAGCGCTGGATCCCGCGCGGCCTAGGCTGTCCCTGTGCCCTCGCGATTCCGATGTATTCCGCTGACGGAATGGTGGGACCCGGCGTACCTGTTCGATACCCTCTACCGCGACAGCAGCCACGCGTTCTGGCTGGACGCCGGTGTCGACGCCGACTCGGGTGCCAGCTACCTCGGCGCCGGCACCGATCGGTCCCGGTTCCTCACGGCGTCGGTGGCACACGGCACGGTCACCGTATCGGAGCCAGGGAACAGGGGCGCCGAGACCGTGGCCGGCACGATCTTCGACGTTCTCGATGACGATCTCCGGGCATCCGCCGTCCCGGACGATACCAGCGCGGAGGACGGCGAAACCGGCTTCCGGCTGGGCTGGGTGGGGTGGCTCGGCTACGAACTCGGCGCGCAGACCGTTGGCACCCCGTCGCATCCGTCGCGCTACCCCGACGCTGCCCTCCTGCACGTTGATCGCGCCATCCGCGTTGATCACGCGGCACACACCGTGTCACTCCTCGCGCTGGAGTCCAGCGACGACCAGGGTGAGGTCGCGGAGTGGGCCGCATCGGTCGAGCGGATGCTCCGGGCCGGTCCTGCGCGCACCTCGCCGTCCCCGTCACCGCTCCATGTCCCTCCAGCCACTGTGTCCTGGCGTCACCCAGGCGCGCACTACGCGGACCTGGTCCGGCGCTGCCAGGAGTACATCGGGCGCGGCGATGCCTATCAGGTCTGCCTGACCAACGAGATCAGGGTTGCGTTCGCGGGTGGCGCCCACCCGCATCCGCTCGACGCGTACCTGGCGCTCCGCAACGGGAGCCCCAGCCACCACGGCGGGCTGCTGCGCTTCGGCGACCACTCGCTGCTCAGCGCCTCGCCGGAGCAGTTCGTCGTGGTCACCCCTGGACGCCGGATCGTCACCAAGCCGATCAAGGGCACGCGGCCGCGGTCGAGCGACCCGGCGCGCGATGAGCAACTCCGGGCCGAACTGGTCGGCAGTGATAAGGAACGCGCCGAGAACCTGATGATCGTCGACCTGATGCGCAATGACCTCGGCCGGATCGCCATCCCCGGCACGGTGGCAGTCACCAGCCTGCTCGCGGTGGAGAGCTACCGTCACGTGCACCAGTTGGTGAGCACGATCCAGGCGCAACTGGCCGAGGGCACCAGCCCGGTGCGGGCCATCGCCGCGTGTTTCCCGGCGGGGTCGATGACGGGAGCGCCGAAAATGAGCGCCATGACCATCCTGGACGGGCTGGAAGACGGACCCCGGGGCGTCTACTCGGGCGCATTCGGTTACCTCGGACGGGACGGCGCTGTCGACCTGGCCATGGTCATCCGCAGCATCGTCCTCGGGCCTGACGGGGCGAGCATCGGCACCGGCGGGGGCATCACGGCGCTCTCCGACCCGCTCGACGAGGTCGAGGAGACCCGGCTGAAGGCTGCCGCGCTCCTGGCGGCGCTCGACCCATCGGCCGAAAATCCGGCGGCCGGAAAGCTTTAGTACCCTAGAAGTCTGGACGGCGCCATTCGGTGCCCGCCTCGAGCAGAGACGCTCTCCCGACACCACACCGAATGAGAGTCACGTGGCACACGAGCACGACAGCACACCGACCGCAACCACGGGCGACGCCTCTGTTACCGACACCACCGCGGGCGACGCGGAGGTCTACGATTTCGCGTCCATGCAGGCCAAGTGGCAGCCGATCTGGGAGGACCTGCGCCCGTTCGCGACCGGCGACCCCGACGACGCCCGGCCGCGCAAGTACATCCTCGACATGTTCCCGTACCCGTCCGGCGACCTGCACATGGGCCACGCCGAGGTGTACGCGCTGGGCGACATCGTCGCCCGTTACTGGCGCCACCAGGGTTTCAACGTGCTGCACCCGATCGGGTGGGACTCCTTCGGCCTGCCCGCCGAGAACGCCGCCATCAAGCGCGGCATCGACCCGCGCGGCTGGACCTACGACAACATCGCGCAGCAGAAGAAGAGCATGAAGCTCTACGCGGCCTCCTTCGACTGGGACCGCGAACTGCACACCAGCGACCCCGAGTACTACAAGTGGAACCAGTGGCTGTTCCTGCAGATGTACAAGAAGGGCCTGGCCTACCGCAAGGACAGCTGGGTCAACTGGGACCCGGTGGACCAGACGGTGCTGGCCAACGAGCAGGTGCTCGCCGACGGCACCAGCGACCGCAGCGGCGCCGTCGTGGTCAAGAAGAAGCTCACCCAGTGGTACTTCAAGATCACCGATTACGCCGACCGCCTGCTCGACGACCTGAACCAGCTCGAGGGCCGCTGGCCGGCCAAGGTGCTGAACATGCAGCGCAACTGGATCGGCCGCTCGATCGGCGCCGACGTCGACTTCGTGATCGAGGGCCGTGAGGAACCGGTCACCGTGTTCACCACCCGCCCGGACACCCTGCACGGCGCCACCTTCATGGTCGTCGCCCCCGACGCCGACCTGGCCGCCGAGCTCGTCGCCGACGTCGCGCCGGAGATCAAGGACGCCTTCCAGACCTACCTGGTGCAGGTGCAGAAGAGCACCGAAATGGAACGCCAGACCACCGACCGTGAGAAGACCGGCGTCTTCCTCGGCCGCTACGCCGTCAACCCGGTCAACGGGGAGCGCCTCCCGATCTGGGCGGCCGACTACGTGCTGGCCGACTACGGCCATGGCGCCGTGATGGCCGTCCCCGCGCACGACCAGCGCGACCTCGACTTCGCCCGCGCCTTCGACCTGCCCGTGCGCGTCGTCGTCGACACCACTGCTCCGGTGACGGGGACCGTTCCGGTGATAACGGATGCGATGATCGACGGTTCCGACGACCTCCCGCCGGTCGACAGCGCGGAACTCGACCCCGCATCCACCGGCATCGCGCTGGCCGGGGAAGGCCGCCTGGTCAACTCCGGCGCGCTCAACGGGCTGAGCAAGAGCACCGCGATCAAGCGCATCACCGAGCAACTGGAAGCGGCCGGCACCGGCCGGGCCGCCAAGAACTACCGGCTCCGGGACTGGCTGATCTCCCGCCAGCGCTACTGGGGCACGCCGATCCCGATCATCCACGGCGAGGACGGCAGCGAGATCCCGGTGCCCGAGGACCAGCTGCCGGTGCTGCTGCCGCCCACCGAGGGCCTCGACCTCAAGCCCAAGGGCACCTCGCCGCTCGGCGGGGCCACCGACTGGGTGAACGTCGCCAACCCGGTCGACGGCACCCCGGCGCGCCGCGACGCCGACACCATGGACACGTTCGTCGACAGTTCCTGGTACTTCCTGCGGTTCCTGAACCCGACCGACGACACCCAGGCGTTCGACCCGAAGGAAGCCGAGAAGTGGGCTCCGGTCGACCAGTACGTGGGCGGAGTCGAGCACGCCATCCTCCACCTGCTCTACGCGCGGTTCATCACCAAGGTCCTGTTCGACCTGGGCTATGTGACGTTCACTGAGCCGTTCACCGCACTGCTCAACCAGGGCATGGTGATCCTGGACGGCGCCAAGATGTCCAAGAGCAAGGGCAACCTGGTCTACTTCACCGAGGAGGTCGACCGGCACGGCGTCGACGCGGTGCGCCTCACGATGGCGTTCGCCGGACCGCCAGAGGACGACATCGACTGGGCAGACGTGTCACCGGTTGGTTCGGCCAAGTTCCTGGCCCGCGCCTGGCGGGTCGCCAGGGATGTCACGAGCAGCCCTGACGTGGACTGGTCGACCGGCGACATCGGCCTCCGCCGGATCACGCACCGGTTCCTCGCCGACGCCCCGGCGCTGACCGAGTCGTTCAAGTTCAACGTGGTCGTTGCCCGCCTGATGGAACTGGTGAACGCCACCCGCAAGGTGATCGACACCGGTGCCGGCCCAGCGGATGCCGCAGTGCGTGAAGCCGCGGAAACCACGGCCCTGGCGCTCAACCTGTTCGCCCCGTACACGGCGGAGGACATGTGGGCGCGACTGGGCTACGAACCCACCGTCGCCCTGGTGCCGTGGCGGAAGCCGGACCAGACGCTGCTGGTCGAGGAGTCGGTCACCGCCGTCGTCCAGGTCGACGGCAAGGTGCGCGACCGCTTGGACATCTCACCGAAGATCGCCGCGGACGACCTCGAGAAGCTCGCCCGGTCGTCGGCCGCCGTCATCCGCTCGATCGGGGACCGGGAAATCGTCAACGTGATCGTGCGGGCGCCGCGCCTGGTCAGCTTCGTCACCAAGGCGTAGCGTCCCGCGTCACGCGGATTCGTCGGCTCCCTCACAGCCGAGTGGTTGCACAGGTTGTCCACCGATCGCACTGGACCGCGCCCATCCGGCGTCTGATCCTGCCTAGCCTGCTGGGATGGAGGCGCCGGAGGACGTACTGGCGCGGCTCGATCCCGCCGCGCGGCTGACGCCTGCCGGTGCTCCGGGTGGCCGGCCGCGGCTCCGACTCGGTGTCGGTGCCGCGGTCGTGCTGCTGATCCTGGCGCTGGTCACGGCGGTCATCGTCTCCGCCGTCGGGCAACAGGCCGGGCGACAGGTCATCGCTCCGGCCGCTGCCGCAACGGATGCCGCAACGGATGCCGCAACGATCGGCCCGGGGTTCGGCGGCGCCGACCCGGGCGCGGCCGGTAACCCTGGAGCGTCCGCCGACGCCACGAATGCCGCCGGTGCGATCATCTTCGTCCACGTGCTTGGTGCGGTGCGCCGGGGCGGTCTGTTCGAACTCCGCGAGGGGGCCCGGGTGATGGACGCCGTGGCCGCGGCCGGAGGCCTCAGCGAGACGGCGGACCCCGCAGGCGTCAACCTGGCCAGGCTGGTTGCAGACGGCGAGCAGCTCTATGTGCCCGCACTCGGCGAGGCCCAGCCGGGTGCCCCTCCGGGGGCCGCGCCGGGTGTGCCGGGCGGCGGGACGGGCGGCGCAGCCGGTAGAGGTGCGGCGGAGATCGCGAAGGTCAACCTCAATTCTGCCGCGGCGGCTGAGCTGGAATTGCTGCCGAGGATCGGTCCGGCGATGGCGCAACGGATCATCGACTACCGCGAGGCCAACGGCAGGTTCACCAGCGTCCAGGAATTGCGGAATGTGACCGGCATCGGCGAGAAGACGTTCGACGGCCTGAAAGACCTGGTTACGGTGTGAGCGGCGCCGCACCCGACCTGCGCCTGGCGCTGCCAGCCCTGGCGGCGTGGGGGAGCGCCGGGATTCTGATCGGTGTGCCGGCAGCGGCGGTGCCGACGACCGTCGCGCTGTGGCCGGCAGCCGCGGCGCTTCTCGCGTTCGCGGTGTTGCGCGATCGACGGCGCACTGACCACCGTGTGCGTCACCGTCGCGCCGGGGCCGGCCTGGCCGCCGTCTGCCTCGCCGCGGCGGCCCTCGCGGCGACCATGGTCGTCGTCGCCGAGTCGCATCGCTTCCCGCCGGTCGTCCGGGAGGCGGCCGAGGCGCGGACCACAGTGACGGTGTTGCTCAGCGTGGGCCAGACACCGGTGTCGGCCGCCTCCTTCGGGTCGTCCTCGTTCGGATCGTCGAACCGGCTGCGGTATCGAGCCACGGTCACGGCGCTGGGGCCGGAGGGCAGCGGCAGGGCAGTGACGGGCATGTCGGTCCCCGTCATCGTCTATAGCGAGGCGCCGCCCGGCGGCTCCGGCGACTCCGGTGGTTCCGGTGGTTCCGGGGTCTTACGCGGCGGGGCAACTGCCGGTTCACGGGCGTACCTCGCCATCGGTTCCGTGCTCAGAATCAGCGGCACCCTCCGGGCGGCTGTCCCTGGCGACGCTGCGGCGGCGCAATTCTTCGGGCAGTCCGCTCCCGAACTCGTCGAGCCTCCTCCCTGGTGGCTGGGCTGGGCGGCGAACCTGCGCGGCCAATTCGCCGTTGCGGCATCCGCTCTGCCCGGAGCCGGAGGTGACCTGTTGCCGGGCCTGGCGATCGGGGACACGGCCGCGGTCGACAGCGACCTCGATTCCGCGATGAAGCTGAGTTCGCTCAGTCATCTGACCGCGGTGTCCGGCGCGAACTGCGCCATCGTGATCGCCGCCGTGATGCTGCTCGGCGGGCGCCTCCGGCTGCGGAGAGGGGTGCGGATCGCCGTCTCCCTGGGGGTGCTGGCCGGTTTCGTCGTGCTCGTGACGCCGGACCCGAGCGTCCTTCGCGCGGCAGTGATGGCGGTCATCGTGATGCTCTCGTTCGGGGCCGGCCGCCCGGGCCGCGGAGTGCCGGCTCTCTCCCTCGCCGTCCTGGTGCTGCTCGTGACCGACCCCTGGCTCGCGCGCAACTACGGATTCGCGCTGTCGGTGCTCGCGACCGCTGGCCTGCTGCTGCTGGCCGGCCCGCTCGGGCGCACGCTCGCGCGATGGATGCCGGCCTGGCTGGCGCTGGTCATCGCCATCCCGCTGGCAGCCCAGCTGGCGTGCCAGCCGGTGCTGCTGCTGCTCAACCCGTCGCTTCCGCTCTACGGGGTCCCGGCGAACCTGCTGGCAGCGCCGGCCGCCCCGGTGGCGACCATTGTCGGTCTGGTCGGCTGCTTGTTGTTGCCGTGGTTGCCCGGCGTGGCTGCCGGATGCCTCCAACTGGCGTGGCTGCCGTCCGCCTGGATCGCCATGGTCGCCACGGCGTGCGCCGATCTGCCCGGCAGTCAGCTGCCGTGGCTGTCCGGCGGCGTCGGAGTCCTCGGTCTCGTGGTTCTCACCGCTGCGGCCCTTGCCCTGCTGCTGCCCGGATGGTCTCGACCCGGCGATTCGAGCGCCGTGGCCGCGAACTCCGGCGCCGGCGCTGGTGCGGGTGCCGGTGCCCGTGCGGATGCCGGTGCCCGTGCGGATGCCGGTGCTGCGCGCCGCGTGATCCGGCGGCCGCGCCGCGAGGGCTCGGGTGCCGTTCCTTCGCCGCGCGCGATCGCGCGGCTCGCTGCCGCCGTGTTGCTGATCGGCTTCACCGGCGCTTACGCCGGGACGCTGGTCGGCGCGGGACTCGGCCGGGCGCTCAGCTTTCCCGCCGATTGGCAGATCGCCGCCTGTGACATCGGCCAGGGTGATGCCGTCGTGGTGCGCGACGGGGACCTGCACGCCCTCGTCGATGTTGGTCCGGACCCGAAGCCGTTGGCCGCCTGCCTGCGGACCCTCGGCATCACCCGGATCGACCTGCTCGTGCTCACCCACTACGACATGGACCATATCGGAGGGATCGACGCGGTCATCGGGGTGGTCGACACCGCCCTGGTCGGCCACCCGGAGAACGCCCAGGACCAGCGCCTCCACGACCGCCTCACGGCGGGCGGCGCCCGCGTGCGGCTGGCATACGCGGGCGATAACGGCACCCTCGGGGCGTTGCGATGGGACATCCTCTGGCCGGTACGGGGATGGACGGTGATGCAGGTCGGGAATCCGGGCAGCGTGACGATCGGGTTCGACGGCCGGGGCATCAGTTCCCTGTTCCTCGGGGACCTCGGCGAAGAGGCGCAGAACGCCATGCTGGGCGTGTCCCACCCACGGTCGGTGGACGTAGTCAAGGTAGCCCACCACGGGTCGGCCGACCAGAGTGCGCAACTGTACCAGCGACTCCACGCCAGCGTCGGCCTGATCTCGGTCGGTGTGGACAACGGCTATGGCCACCCCACCGGGCGGTTGCTCGGCATCCTTGCTGCGGCGGGCACCGCGGCGCTTGGCACCGACCGGGGCGGGATGACGGTGGTCGCTCCGGCGCCCCGCGGGCGCGGCGCGCTCACGGTTTGGTCGGAGAAGGCACCCCGGGTCGGCGGCTACGGCTGAGGTGGACGCAGCCTGCAAACAATGGCCTTCGGATCGGAGAACAATGTCTCCAGATCAGAATTGTGCTGCTTGGTCGAGCGGATCGGGTGGCGCGCTGGTCGCCTCTGGTGTGGCTCGCGGTGGCGGCGGGTGGGGCATGGTGGTGGCCGGGTAGGTGGTGTAGGTCTTCCCGGTCGGGGAGGTCCAGTCGAGGATCCCGTCGC
>NZ_JBFRFS010000016.1:0-81282 GCF_052114945.1 Glaciibacter sp. 2TAF33 | reverse complement strand
CCGTGCTCGGGTTGGATCCCGCAACCCCACTCGCATCGTTGATCGACGCGCCACCAGCGATCGCCCGCCAAAACGTGATCCTGCTCTTCAAACGCAACGTCACAACACCCTCCAAACATCAGGTGTTGCAACCACGCCCTGAACCCAGGCGCAAACGAAGGTGCTTTATACGTACCTCACGGTGGCGTGCGTACCTCACGGTGGCGTGCGTGACGCGAGGCGTCGCGACGCAGTCCGGCCGGTCGGGCTACTGGCCGGTCTGGTCGATCAGCCGCCACGTGGCCCGCTGCAGGGCGGCGTGGGCCGCGATCGGGTCGCCGAGGTTCGCGAACGCGAAGGCGCCGTCGCGAGCGAGGAAGAAGTCGTCGGCGGCATCGCCGGGGCGCACGTGGCCCATGCCGCGGAACAGGTCCTCTACCGCGGCGATGTACCACTCGCGATGCGCGGTGATCGCCTCCCGCACCGGGTGCTGCGGCTCGGTGAACTGGGCCGCGGCATTGATGAACGGACAGCCGCGGAACCCGTCCTGCATCACCTGTTCGGAGATCTCCGCGACCAGGCGACGGAGGCGTTGCTCCGGGGTGTCGAAATCCGCTTCAAGTGAGGCGAAGAACTCGCGGACGCGCTTGTCGCGGCCGTTGAGGTACGCCACGATGAGGGCGTCCTTGGAGCGGTAGTACTTGTAAAAGGTGGCCTTGGTGACGTGGGCGTCGCCGATGATGCGGTCCACCCCGACGGTGTGCACGCCTTCGCGGTAGAACAGGTCGTCGGCCGTCGCGAGGATTCGCACCCGGGCATGGGCCAGCGGGGCGCCGCTCACGGCGCGTGGGGGCGCAGAAGTTGGCCGGATCGTCTCCATCAGCTCGACCATCCGGCCAACTCCTTTGTTCGGGATCGTAATCCCACGGTGCCGGGTGCTAGGGACACCCTGGCCTTACAAATCCCGCTAGCAATGGGCTGTGGAGAGGTGAGTCACTTCTCCGCACTACCGTCGGGCGGCGAGCTCCGCCGTGCACGTGGCACCGTGAAGCCCAGGTGTTGACTGCGACGTTTTGGGGTGGTCGCCACAGACAACATCCAGACTGTAGCACAGAACTAGACAGGTCGGTCTGTCCGTCGTTCGGACGCCAGACCGGTCGGTCCGGTGGCGTCGCGATAGGGTGGTGGTGACATGAACGGTGCAGTTGAGTTTCCCCTGAACGTGCCCGAACTCTCATTTCAAGCGGCCGGTGAGTCGCTGGTCCGACGCAGCATCCTGCCGAGCGGCGTGCGCATCCTCTCCGAACACGTCCCCGGCTCCCGCAGCCTCACCATCGGCTACTGGGTGGCCGTGGGTTCCCGCGACGAACAGCCCGGGCACTTCGGGTCGACCCACTTCCTCGAGCACCTGCTGTTCAAGGGGACCAGGACCCGCACCGCGCTCGACATCGCTGTCTCCTTCGACTCGGTCGGGGGCGAACACAACGCCATGACCGCCAAGGAATACACCTGCTACTACGCCAAAGTCCAGGACCGGGACCTGGCCATGGCGGTCGAAGTGCTCACCGACATGCTCACCTCCTCCCTCCTGGATCCGACGGAGTTCGAGAACGAACGCGGCGTCATCCTGGAAGAACTGGCGATGGCCGACGACGACCCGGCCGACGTTGCCAGCGAGCGGATGTTCGAAGCCGTCTTCGGCGAGCATCCGCTGGGCCGGCCGATCGGCGGCAGCCCCGAGACCATCCTGGCCGCCACCCGTGACGCGGTGCAGGAGCACTACCTCGCCAACTACCGTCCGCAGGACCTGGTGGTCACCGTCGCGGGCGCCGTCGACCACGATGTGCTGGTGGCGCAGGTCACGCGGTCGCTCGCCCTCGCCGGCTGGGACCTGGGTGAGTTCGCCCCGCCGGTCGCACGCCGAACCGGAGCCGCAGCCCTGATCACCCAGGGTGAGGCGCTCACCATCGTGCAGCGCCCGCTCGAGCAGGTGAACATGCTGATCGGCATGCCAGGACTCGTGGCTGCCGACGACCGGCGGGTGACCATGAGTGTGCTCAACTCGGTCTTCGGCGGCGGCATGTCCTCGCGCCTGTTCCAGGAGGTACGCGAAAAGCGCGGCCTGGCCTACTCCGTCTATTCTTTCGCGCCGGGATATTCCGATGCCGGCATGTTCGCCATGTACGCCGGCTGCACCCCAGCCAAGGCCGGGCAGGTGGCCGAACTGATGCTGAGCGAGCTGGACCGCCTCGCCCGTCACGGCGTGACGGACGATGAAATGAAGCGCGCCTCCGGGCAGCTGTCCGGGGCATCCGCTCTGGCGCTCGAGGACTCTGACACGCGGATGTCCCGGCTCGGCCGGTCCGAACTCACCCTCGGTGAGTTCGCGGACCTCGATGAGGCGTTGCGGCGGCTGTCGGAGGTCACGGTCGATGACGTGCAGGAGCTGGCGCAGGAACTTGTGGCCGGGCCGCTGTCGATATCCGCTGTGGGAGCGCTCGCTGCGGAGACGTTCTCGGGCCTGGTCCCGAGCGGCGTACGGACCCAGGCCATGCCCCAGTAAGCCCCCGACACCCACGACCCGCAGGCGTAACAGGACCCGCTCAGACCAGACCTCGCTCGAAGCGTTCATGAACCGAAAGGGACAATGATGCCCCACTATCTTTACCTCGTGCGCCACGGGGAGCAGCAGGACGCTGAACACGGCATGCCGGACGGCCCGCTTTCCCCCCGGGGCACCCGTCAGGCCATGCTGCTGGCTGAGCGGCTGGGCGGGGTGCCGTTCACCGGTGCCTGGCATTCACCGCTGCAGCGCGCGGCCGAGACGGCGCGGATCATCGCCGAACGCCTTCCGTCGCTCACGCCGGAACCGTCGGCGCTGTTGTTCGATTGCATCCCGTCGGGGAAGGCACCGGAGACGCCGTCCGCGTACGACCCGTTCTTCGGCTCGGTGACCGAGGCAGACATTGACGCCGGCCGCGCCCAGATGGCCGACGCCACCGCCGAGTTCCTGCAGTTTCGGCCGGGCGACCACCACGACCTGCTGATCACGCACAACTTCGTGATCGCCTGGTTCGTGCGCGAGGTGCTCGGTGCCCCGGAGTGGCGTTGGGTGACCATCAACCAGGCCAACTGCGGCCTCACCGTGCTGCAGCAGAAGCCCGGCCGGCCGTGGACCCTGGTGACCCACAACGACCTCGGCCACCTGCCGTTCGAGCTGCGCACCGGCCTGCCCGACCAGCTGCTGGTCTAGCCCGCCCTTCGCCTCCTCCGTCCCGTGCCCCGTCGTGTGGCTCGCCGAAAACGCATTCGTTGGGGTTATGAGGGCGTTATAAGCCCAACAAGTGCGTTTTCGCGGGGCAAGGGCGGCTCGAAGGGGTGGCTCGAAGGGGTGGCACGCGGGTCAGGGGAGGCGCTTGAGGTACCAGTTCGTCGCGTTCGGGTTGTCGTTGTATGGCGGGATGTCGCGGTAGCCGGCGTTCCGGTACAGGGCGCCCGCCGCCTCCAGGCTTGAATTCGTGTCGAGCACCAGCTCATCCGCGCCGAACTCACGCGCCCGGCGCTCCAGCTCGGCCAGCAAGAGCGTGCCCCAGCGGCGGCCCCGGGTGTGCGGCTGGAGGAACAGGTGTTTCACCTCGTACCGCACCAACCCCTCCGGTGAGTCGTCGACGCGACGGATGCCGCCGCAACCGACGTACGCCAGCCCGGCCCTCGGCCCACCCGCCCCGTCCGACTCCTCGTCCGACTCCCCGTCCGGCGTCCCGTCCGGGGTCTCGCTGACCAGCAGGAACAGGCCCCGCGGCGGGATGAACTGCTTCCCGTCGGGGAACGTCGTGCGATACGCGCCCTGGGCGCTCGGGAACGACGTCTCCCGGTCACTGAAGTACTGGGTGAGGAGCTTCAACGCAACGGCATCCGTCACCGAAACAGGAGTGAACTCTGGCATGCTCCTAGGCTAACGGCGACGGCGCGGCGCTCGCAGCCGGGCTTGGTAGATTGGCTGCATGACAACACGGGTGGCCGTCATCGGCGCAACGGGCAAGATGGGACGCCTGGTTTCCAGCCTGATCGAGGCGGCGGATGACTACGAACTCGTCGCCCAGCTCCATTCGACCAGCGAGTTGTCCGAGATGCTCGGGGCGGATGTCGCCGTCGACCTGACAGTGCCGGGTGTCAGCCAGAAGGTGGTCGACTTCGCCGTCGATCATGGGCTTCGGGTACTGGTCGGGACCTCCGGCTGGTCGCAGGAACGCATCGACACCCTCTCCCGCCGTGTCGACGGACTGGAAGAGGCCGGCGTCGTCATCATCCCGAACTTCTCGCTCGGCTCCGTGCTGGCCACCGCCTTCGCAGCGATGGCCGCCCGGTTCTACGACTCGATCGAGATCGTTGAAGCGCACCAGGCCGGGAAGGTCGATTCGCCGTCCGGTACCGCCGTGCGCACCGCCGAGCTGATGGCCCAGGCCCGCGCCTCGCGCGGGCCTGTTGTCGCCCCGCACACCGACCAGAGGGCGCGCGGGCAGCAGGTCGCCAGTGTCCCGGTGCACAGCATGCGCCTGGAGGGGCTGATCGCGCGGCAGGATGTCGTGTTCGGTGGAACCGGCGAGACGCTGACCGTGAGCCACAACACGATCTCGCCGTCTTCATACGAGCGCGGCATCATGATCGCGCTCGACGCCGCACGCGAGGCGGTCGGTGTCACGGTGGGGCTGGACCGTCTGATCGACCTGGGGCTCGGAGAGGCGAGGGACGCCGCTGACCCCGCCGGCCCCGCCAGCCCCGCCGACGCCGCGGCGGCGTCGGTATGAAGGGTGTCGTCGCCGTCATCGTGATGGCCGCCCTGCTGGTCTTCTACCTCGCCCTGGTGGGCTGGCGTGCCGTGCTGTTCGTGTCCAGCGGCGAGCCCGTCGGGGTCGTGATCGGCGTGGCCCTGATCGTGCTGCCGATCATCGGAGCCTGGGCGCTCACCCGGGAACTGTTGTTCGGCATCCGCTCCGGCCGCCTGGTGAAGATCCTCGATGAACAGGGGCAGCTGCCGGTCGAAGAGTTGCCGACCCGGGCCAGCGGGCGGCCGGTGCGCGACGCGGCGGACGAAGAATTCCCGCGCTACCAGGCCGAAGCAGACGCCGCGCCCGGGGACTGGCGCGCCTGGTTCCGGCTGGGGCTGGCCTATGACGCCTCAGGGGACCGTCGCCGGGCGCGCGGCGCCATCCGTCGCGCGATCGCCCTCGAGCGCACTCCGCCCGCTCCGCCGTCTCCGCCGGCCCCGTGAGGGGACGACAAGTCCTAGTTGCAGGGTCATCCCACTTGGGTTTGTTGGCCCCTCACACGAGGGCAGGCGCGGGCGGGCGGGTGAGCGGGTAAGCGGTGGTGGGCGGATGCCGCGACTAACGCCGGTCGAGCATGGTCGCAACGGCGGCCAGCGGGGTCTCCTGCGCGAACGCGAACCCGTCGGCGAGCAGCAACGCCGAACTCACCCGCTGGTCGGCCAGCAGCAGGTCGTCGGCGGCGTCCTGCAGGACGAGCCTCAAAATGGGCGCCGGCACCGGCAGCAGGTACGGCCGGCGCAGCTGGTCGGCCAGGGCCCTGATCACGTCCGACGCCGTCGCCGACGTCGGCCCAACCAGATTCACCGGGCCCGACAACGACGAACCCAGCAGGTGCACCAGGGCCGCGGCCTCGTCGTGCAGGCTGATCCAGGGCCAGTGCTGGCGCCCCGAACCCAGGGGCCCGGCCAGACCCAGCCGGGCCAGCGGAATCAGCGGCGCCAGCGCACCATCACGGGCGAGAACCAGCCCGGTGCGAAAGCTGACCACCCGGGTCGCATCCGCTGCCCGCTGGGCCTCCTGCTCCCAGGCCTGCACCACCGAGGCGAGAAAACCGCGCCCGACCGGTGCGGATTCGGACAGGTGCTCGCCCGGCCGGTCACCGTAGAACCCGACAGCGGATGCGTTGAGCAAGACCGCGGGCGGCCGGGCGGCGCGGATGATGGCATCCGTGAGCGTGCGCGTCGCATGGACCCGGGACTGCAGGATTGTGCGCCGGTAACCCGGCGTCCAGGGCAGCCGGGACAGTGAGGCGCCCGAGAGGTTCACCACCGCGTCCACGCCGTCCAGTGCGCCGGCGTCGATGCTGAGCAGTGTCGGATTCCAGCGGTACTCGCCGGGCCCTCGCGCCTCGCGGCGCACCAGGCGCAGGGGAGTGTGGCCGGCGGCGCTGAGCTGGCGGCCCAGTTCCGTGCCGATCAACCCGGAGGCTCCGGAGATCAGGACGCGCATGAGGGCAGCCGGCCGGTCGCGGTCACGCGAGTTCGGCCTCGAGGGTGATCGGGATCCCGGCCAGGGCCATGGAGATCGGGCAGTTCAGCTTGGCGTCATCGGCCAGGGCGAGGAATTCCTCTTCGGTGATGCCCGGCACCGTCGCATTCACCAGCAGGTGGCTGCCGACGACGCCCGTTCCGACGGCGAAGGTGACTGCCGCGGTGGTCTGGATGCTGGTGGGCGGGTGTCCGGCCTTCGCGAGCGTGTTGGACAACTGCATCGAGTAGCAGGCCGCGTGCGCGGCGCCCAGCAGCTCCTCGGGATTGGTGGTGCCGGACACGCCCTCGGTGCGGGCTTTCCAGTTGACGTCGAATTCGCCCTGCTTGGACGAGTCGAGCGAGACGGTGCCCTGGCCCGACATCAGGTCGCCGTTCCACACTGCTGTCGCTTCGCTGGTAAGTGCCATGATGGGTCCTCCCGAGATTGGACTCCCAGCCTACCCAGCACTGCCCTCCCGGTCGAGGGCGCCGTTACGCCGCGCTAGTCGCGGTGAGGGGTCACGAATCGACCTTCCCCGGCGACCGGAAGGTCGATTTGTGACCCCTCACGCCGCGAGCGGGGCGAGCGCCCGCCAAGGCCACGCGCTATCGTGAACGCGTGACCGAGATTGAGTTCCGCTCCGACGTGACGGTGGAGCTGGTGCGGGCCAGCGCCCACGACTCCGACGTGCTGTTCGCCGCCCGGGTCTCCACCCAGGGTGAGCAGACACTGGAGCAGAGTCGCCTCGACGGCAGCGAAACGGATGCCGACCTGACGCGGGACCGTGGCCTGATCAACTACCTGATGCGGGACCGGCACGGGAGCCCGTTCGAGCACAACACGATGACCTTCTACGTTCAGGCGCCGATCTTCGTGTTCCGCGAGTTCATGCGGCACCGGATCGCCTCGTACAACGAGGAGTCCGGCCGCTACCGGGAACTGCGCCCCGTCTTCTACCTGCCGGCCGCCGACCGCAACCTGGTGCAGGTCGGCAAGCCCGGCGCCTACGACTTCCTGCCCGGCAGCCCCGAGCAGAACGCCATCGTCGAGCAGCAGACCCGCGACGTCTCACTGCGGGCGTATGCCGCATATCAGCGGATGCTCGACGCCGGCGTCGCCCGCGAAGTCGCCCGGATCGTGTTGCCGCTGAACATCTACTCGTCGATGTACGTCACGATGAACGCCCGCGCGCTGATGAACTTCCTAAGCCTCCGCACCCGCCGCGACGGCACCCATTTCCCGTCGTTCCCGCAGCGGGAGATCGAAATGTGCGCCGAGAAGATGGAGGCGCATTTGGGCGAACTGATGCCGCTCACCTACGCCGCGTTCAACGCGAACGGCCGCGTCGCCCCCTGACGTTTCAGTGCGCTGACCTCCGGTTACCCGTCGCTGCTTCAGCTCCCCGGTGCGCCGCTGCCGCCGGCCGCAGAGTGGGCATCCGCTGCCCGGGCGTCGGCGTGCGACGCCTCCTTCGACGGGTGCACGATCAGCACCGGGCACTGGGCGTGCGCGGCGCACGCCATACTCACCGAGCCGAGCATCAGGCCGACGAACCCGCCGTGCCCGCGCGAACCGAGCACGAGCATCTCCGCGCCCGCGCTGGCCTCGATGAGCACCCGCGCCGGCTTGCCCTTGCGGGTGGATGCGGTGTACCAGTCCGGCGTCTGCCCGTCGAAGACCGCGGCGGCTGCCGCGTCGAGCACCTGTTGCGCGTCGCCGGCGGGGGACCAGCCGGGCTCGGGGTAGTACACGTCGTACATCGCGTGCGGCAGTTCCCACACTGCGATCCCCTCCAGCGGACGGTCAAGCCCCAGTGCCAGTTCCGCGGCACGGTGAAGGGCCTCAACGGATGCCGCCGAGCCGTCGATTCCAACCAGGATGGGCGCCTGCGGGTTTCGGGTGTCGGTCATGATCCCACCTTGCCAGTCGCCGCACGTTACGGCTAGGGCCCGCGGCGGGCGCCTCGCTCAGACCAGGGACCCCAGCCACAGGCCCAACGCGGCGGCGACGATCGCGCCCAGCAGCGTGCCGAGGCCGTTCGCCAGTGCCGCCCGGTACCTGGCGGCCTGGAGCAGCCGCACCGTTTCGAAGCTCGCGGTGCTGAAGGTGGTGTAACCGCCGAGGAAACCGGTTCCGAGCACCAGCTGCCACTCCTCGGGCACCGCATGTGACAGCGCGAGCGCCGTCAGGAAGCCGAGCAGCAGCGAGCCGGTGACATTGATCAGGGCGGTGCCCACCGGGAACGCCGTCTGGATCCTGGCCCGCACCAGTCCGTCGAGGACCAGCCGGGCCGCGGCGCCGAGACCGCCGGCGACGGCGAGCAGCACGAACACCAGCGGGGTCACGTGCGCGGCCCCGTGCGGTGCCGGGAGGCGGCGGCTCCCACCGCGATCCCCGCCCAGGTGGCGAGGGCACCCGCCACGACCGAGCCGAGCGAATAGCCGACGGCGATTCCGACGTGGTCGCCGAGGATCAGGGCCGTGTCGGTGGCCAGCGCGCTGTACGTGGTGAAGCCACCGAGGAAGCCGGTGCCGAGCAGCAACCGCAGGGTGCGCCGCCGCCCGGCGTCTGGGCCCCGCCGGGTCAGCGCCTCCAGCAACCAGCCGAGCAGGAACGCTCCACCCAGGTTGATCAGGAGGATCGCAAGCGGAAAGCCGCCGGCAGCGGGGATCCGCACCGGCAGCGCCAGGGTCAGTCCTTCCCGCGCCGCCGTCCCGAACACACCACCGACGGCGACCAGTCCCACGTAACGCCAGTGGAGATGGACCGGGCGCGAATGACCCGTGTGCGGGTGTCCGGTCCCGGCGTCACCGCCGGCTGTCACGCGTCGGTTTCCCAGGGCAGCGCAGAGTCGTCGGTGACCGGGGTCAGCGGAATCACCACCACCGGGCGCGGCTGCCGGTGGGACAGCTGCGCAGCCACGGATCCGGCGAAGAACTCCTGGACGCTGCTGCGAAGGCCGTGCCGCCGGGTGCCCACCACGATCAGGGCGGCATCGAGCGTGTCGGCCAGGGCGGCGATCGAGGTCGGGACGTCGCCGGTCACCGAGCGGGTGCTCCAGCTGACGCCGGTGGCGTCGAGGAGGTGACCGAGATGGTCGGAGAGGTCGGGGTCGAACCCGGGATCATCCAGCTCCGGCAGGTCAGGGTCGAACGGCAGGGAGGAGACCATCCCGTCCGGTGTCTCGTAGACCAGGTACCCGGCGGCGTTCACCTGCACGCAGACCAGTTCGGCGTTGAACCGCCTGGCGAATCCGGCGGCCTCCAGGATGACCCGATCCGGCTGGCCGGGGAAGACCCCGGCCACGATCGACGCACCCGCTGGGCCGGTTGCGCCGGTGTCCGCTGGCGTGCTCATGAGGCGTCCTCTCGTTCACGATCCCGTTGCTCGTATTCTGGCAGACGGGGGGAGTGGCGCGGCAAGTACGGAGGCGATCCCGTCATGGACTCGCACGCCGGAGGCCGAGCCGGGCAGGTTTCCGGCACCGTAAGCTCTCCTCATGGACAACCTGGACCGCGGCATCATGGACCTGCTCCGGCTGAACTCCCGAGCCAATTACGGCGACATCGGCGACGTCATCGGTTTGTCCTCGTCCGCGGTCAAACGCCGCGTGGATCGCCTCGTCGCGGACAAGGTCATCCGCAGCTTCACCATCCAGGTCGACCCGGTCGTCGACGGCCTCGCCACCGAGGCCTACGTCGAGGTTTTCTGCCGCGGAACCGTGTCGCCCGGCGACCTGAAGCGGGTGCTCTCCGAGGTGCCGGAGGTGATGGATGCCAGCACGGTCAGCGGAACCGCTGACGCCGTCCTGCACCTGCGCGGCCGTGACCTCGAGAGCCTCGAAGCCGCACTCGAGCGGGTGCGCACGCTGCCGTTCGTTGAACGCACGCGCAGTTCGATCGCCCTGTCCAAGCTGATCCACCGCAACCCGGACTAGCCGGGAAGCGGTGACCGGCCCGAGGGGCCTACTTGGCGAGCGCGGGCTCCTTGTCGGCCGCTTCGGCGGCGGGCAGGTCGGCGATGGAGCTCACCAGGACGGCGTTGAGCGAGGCCGTGGCCTCCTCCGGGTTGAAGCCCTGCGCGAGCGCAAGCTCAGATTCCAGGATCTGGCGGGCCTTCAGCAGCATCCGCTTCTCACCGGCGGACACACCGTGGTCCTGGTCGCGGCGCCACAGGTCGCGGACGACCTCGGCCACGCGGTATACACTGCCGCTGGCCATCTTCTCCTGGTTGGCCTTGTAGCGGCGTGACCAGTTGCCCGGCTCCTCGATGAACGGGTCGCGCAGCACATCGGCGACGGCCTGGACGCCGGCCGCGTCGATCACGTCGCGCACGCCCACGAGTTCGACGTTCTCGATCGGGAGCTTGATGGTCAAGTCGCTGGTGTGAACGTTGAGGGTCATGGCGGGCTTCTCGACACCCTTCACCGTGATGGTGGACAAAGCGGTGATGGTCACGGCTCCGTGGTGCGGGTAGACGAGGGTTTCCCCAACGGTGAAGTTCATGTGACTGCCTCTGTTCTTAGTCGATGCTCGGGTGAGCGATCAGGAGTGCCGATCGGCCTGGTGTGGCCGACCGGTTGGGATCAAGGTCAAGCGGATGGCTCGAGGAGCCAGGTGGGAAGAAGTGCGGTGAGCTGTTCGACGAGTTCGTCATCTGACGCCTCGATCCGCCCGCTCATCCAGGCGCCGATCAGGGTCAGCGCGCCACCGGCCACATAGTTCGCGACGACGTGCGGGTTCACGCCGGCCGGCACCGGGCCGAGCGCGCGCATGGACTGCACGATTTGGCCGGCGTACGCGTCGACGACCGCGTTGTGGGCGGTCCGCGTGGGCGGCAACTCGAGCACGCTCGAGTACAACGGGTAGTGCTCCACCATGTGTGCGATCAAGCGGCGATAGCCGATGCGGGCGCTCAGCGTTCCGCTGACCAGGTCCCCACGGCGGAGCTCGACGCCGGACTGGCTGATCTCGGCGAGCTGGCTGCGCAGGTAGTCGGTGGCCAGCACGTCGAGGCCGGTGAAGTGCGCGTAGAAGGTGCTGCGGCTGATCCCGGCGGTGCGCACGATGTCACTGACCGAGACGGTCGCGGTGTGCTCACGCATGAGGGTGTCCACCGCGGTGAAGATCATCTGGCGGGTGCGCGCGGCACGTGGATCGTTGGTCGGCCGAATAGACGGCCCAGTGCGCTCCTCGTGAAGTCGTTCTCCGTCTGGGCGCATTGTTCAGATAGTCTATCATATCTCGGACACGTGTCCGAGAAAGTGGTCCGAAGGGTCTGCCGGACCGGAACCGGCTACGCGTCCTGCAGTTCCCGGGGCAGCGCGATCACGTCGACGAGGGCGCCGTTCCGCCACACCGTGATCTCGATGCGGCGGCTGATGGCGTCTTCCACCATGAGTTTCTGCACGGTCGTGGTGGTGATCACCCGCTTGCCGTCCAACTGCACGATGATGTCACCGCGGTGCAGGCCGGCTTCGGCGGCGGGACTGCCGGCGACGACCTGCGCGACCTGGAGGCCGGTCGGGGACCCGACCTTCGCGGCGACGTCCGGGGACAACGGAACCTGCACGCTGGCGATGCCGAGCCACGCGCGCCGCACCCGGCCGTAGTTCATCAGCTTGGCGATGATCTCCTGCGTCGTGGCGTTGATCGGAACGGCCAGGCCGAGCCCGATGCCGGCCACGGCGGTGTTGACGCCGACCATCTCGCCGGCGCTGTTGGCGAGAACACCACCGCTATTGCCGGGATTCAAGGCGGCATCCGTCTGGATCACCTCGTCGATGATCCGGCCGGACGGCGTCGGCAGCGAACGCCCCAGCCCCGACACGATGCCGGCGGTCACGCTGCCGGCCATCCCCAAGGGGTTTCCGAGCGCGACCACCAACTGGCCCACCTGCAGGCGCGCGGCGTCGCCGAGCACCACCGGCGCGGGTACCGCTCCCCGGGCGCGCAGCACCGCCAGGTCGGACAACGGGTCACGCCCGACGACGTCCGCCACGACGTCGGTGCCATCGCCGAATGCGGCATCCGCTGTCTCGGTGCCGGCGACGACGTGGGCGCTGGTGAGGAGGTAACCGTCCGCGGTGATCACGCTGGCGCTCCCGGCGCCTTGCCCGAGCGGACTGCGCACCCGCACGCTCGCCACGCTGGGCAGCACCGTTTGTGCGATGTGAATGACCGCCCGGGAGTAGGCATCCAGCGGATCTTCGATTGCCATGTCGGTTAAACCACGGCGACGGATGCTTTATGCCTGACCCGCGACGATCCCGTCGTCGGGTGAGCGCACGGGGGTCAGAACGCCGTGGCCGCTCGCGCCATCCGCTCGGGCACCCTCACCGACGGCGGCACCGCGGAACCCTCCGGCGCGCGCTTCAGGGCCATGCCCTCCAGCCCGGCCGGCTTCACGCCGGTGTAGAGCCATTCGTCGAAGAACGCGGTGAGGTCCCGGCCGGAGACCTGCTCGGCGAATGCGATGAAGTCCTCGGTGGAGACGTTGCCGCCGGCGTTGGTGCTGGCCCATCCCTTGAGCAGGGCGAAGAAGTCGTCGTCGCCGATGAGCTGCCGCAGCGCGTGAAGGGTCATGGCGCCGCGATAGTACGTGGGATCGTCGAAGATCGCGTCGACGCCGGGGTCGCCGATGGTGAGCTCCCAGAATGAGTCGTCCGCCGGGATCGCAGCGTAGGAGTCGAAGAGTTCCTGCACGGTGCCGAGGCCCTGGTTCTCGCTCCACAGCCACTCGGCGTAGGTGGCGAATCCCTCGTTCAGCCAGATGTCCTTCCAGCCCTTGATCGCGACGTTGTCGCCGTACCACTGGTGTGCCAGCTCGTGCACGAGGAACGCGTCAGCCTCGAGCGGATCCTCGAAGGCACCGGCCGGGTAGATCGGCCGAGACTGGTTCTCCAGGGCGAAGCCGAGACCCTCGAAGTCGTCCACGATTCCGCCGGCGTTCTTGAACGGGTAGTCGCCGAAGTAGCCCGCCAGGAAGCCGATGATTTCGGGCTGCCGGGCGAACGCCGCAGTGGCGATGTCGCCGAGGCTTGGCCCTCCTGGGTCGGCGGCGGGGATGTGGAACAGGTCAGGATCCAGCGCATCCAGGTAGCGGATGCCGCCGTTCGAGTACTCGTTGAAGTTCCATTGGCCCACACTCGCGGTGGCCAGGTAGGACGCCATCGGTTCGCTCTGCTGCCACGCCCAGGTGGTCAGCCCGTTGTGGGTGAAGTTCCGGATCAGGCGGCCGTTGGCGACGACCTCGAGTCCCTCGGGTACCGTCATGACGAACGTGTATGACGCCTTGTCCAGTGGATGGTTGTTGTTCGGGAACCAGGTTTCCGCGACATGGGGTTGGCCGACGACCAGTGCGCCGTCGTCGGTGTGGAAGAAACCGGACGGCCCGAACTGGTCGTTGATGGTGATCGGAACGCCGTCGTAGCGCACCGTTGTGATGAACAGGCTGTTGTCCCGGATGCCGCGGGGTGGGGTCACGGTCAATTCCGCGGCGTCGCGCGCCCACGTCGCGGTCCGGGCGTTGACTCGCACCGAGCGCACCATCAGGCCGTCGAAGTCGAGGTTGAAGGCCGACAGGTTCTGCGTCGCCCGGGCTGTGATGACCGCGGTGCCGCTCAGCACGTCGGTGGCCGGGTCGTAACGGAGATCCAACAGGTAGTGCTTGACGTCATACCCGCCGTTGCCGTCGAGCGGGAAGTACGGGTCGCCGAGGCCGGGCGCCCCTGGCGTGAACCCGGACGCGGCCTGGTGCGGAGAGGCTGCCAGCGCAGCGCCCGGCGCAACCATTGAGCCGATGAGTAGTGCCCCCAGCGCCACCAGTGTGGCCGCGCGCCGTGCTCCGCTGAAGTCCATGACGATTCCCGTTCGACGTACTGCTCGACAGATCTGTGCCTGGCAGGGTACGACCGTGGGCAGCCCCCGGGATAGGGCTTGCTTTCACGCAGAAATCCGAGATTAGGGTTACGCGGGGACCTCCGTGACGAATTCGGGCCCCAGCGCGATGTACAGCAGCAGGCAGGTGCCGGCCACCGCCAGCAGGTTGGCCAGCCACATCCACAGGGGCGGCGCACCGACGCCGGTGTGACGGTACAGCACGACGGTGCGGGCGATGAGGTAGACCGGCGCGCCGAGCAGCGACCACGCTCCACTCGCCACCGCGGCGTGCCCCCAACTGTGCAAGCGCTGCACGTCGCGCTGCGCGCAGGCGACCGTGAACAGCCACGGGACCGAAATCGCCGCGTACTGAAGCCATTCGCGGACGCCCCAGGCGTACATGAGGAGAGCCGCCGCGAGGGCCAACAGGGTCAGCCACGGCGTGAACGCGATCAGCCAGACGGATGCCGTGCTCCAGCTGCCGGGGCCGGTGCGGTACTCGCTGACGTCGTCCGGGGCCGCCGGCATCCCGCCGGCCTCCACCGGCGCGACCCGCGCGACCCGCGCCACCGGCGTCGGCAGGGGCGGGGCGGTCGTCGTGACCGTGCCGGTGGTCGGCGGCACGTCGCGCGAGCTGTCCACGGGCGCGTGGTCCGCATCCGGCAACGGTGCGATGTGCCCGGTCCATTCCTCACCGCTCCACCACCGGAGGTGGAGCGACGTCTTCGGGTCGACATACCAGCCGGCTGGAGCGACATCGGCCGGTCTGTCGTTCATGCGCGCCCCCAATGTCGAGCCGACCTTCAGCATCACCAGCATGCGCCAGATCCGCCAACCCCAGTGCGGGTGCCTTCCGCACTGGGGGCAGTTCGACACCGATCGCATGGCCCCGCCTGCTGAGGTGCAGACTGTTCCCCATGGCAACCATTGCAATCACCGGAGTGACCGGGCACGTCGGTGGTCGAATCATTCGCCAGTTGGCCGGCGAGGACCCGGCCGCCGCTCTGGTGCTCATCGCCCGCAACCCGGCGCGGGTCCCGGCGATACCCGGCACCGAGACCGCGCTCGCCGAGTACGGCGACTCGGCGGCCGTGGAAAGCGCGCTCGCGCGCAGCGACGTGCTGTTCATGGTGTCCGCCCACGAGGCCGCCGATCGACTCGAACAGCACCGCACCTTCATCGCCGCCGCGGCGCGCGCCGGCGTGCAGCACATCGTGTACACCTCGTTCGTCGGCGCCGGCCATTCCGCGGGGTTCACCCTGGCCCGCGACCATGGCGCCACGGAGGAGGCCATCCGGGACACCGGCCTCGACTACACGTTCCTGCGCGACAACTTCTATCTGGACGTGCTTCTCGAATTCGCTGACGAGAACGGCGTCATCCGCGGTCCCGCCGGTGACGGGGTCACGGCCGCCGTGGCCAGGGCCGACGTAGCGGATGCCGCGGTGGCGGTGCTCAAGCACCCGGAGGAGCACCGGAAGACGGTGTACGAATTGACCGGCCGGGAAGCGATCGGGCTGGCGGAGTTGGCCAGGCGGGCATCCGTTGCCACCGGGCGGCCGTTCAGCTTTGTCGACGAGACGATGGACGAGGCTCACGCGTCCCGGGCGCACTACGGCGCCCCCGACTGGCAAGTGGACGCCTGGGTGAGCACGTACACGGCGATCCGTGACGGCGAACTGGCGCGGGTTTCCGGCGACGTGCGGAAGCTCACCGGGAACGAACCACGCACGCTCGAAGACGTCATCATCGGGATCCCGTGACCGTCCGGCGCTGTTTCTGAGGATCTTGGAAGCGGCAGGCCCGTCTGCCATGGGCGGTACCCAGCTAGCTGCCCATAGTCTCAACACCGATGCCGTCGAGGAACGGCCGGTGACGGGAGTAGGGTGAGAGCAAAGCTGGCGTTGTTGCGGGTCCCCGAGATCACCGCGTATTTCTGGATCATCAAGGCGCTCTCGACTGCGATGGGCGAATCCAGCAGCGACTTCCTGGTGAAATCGGTCGGGCCGGTGCCGGCCGTCCTCCTGGGTTTCGCGGGATTCGTCGCAGCGATGGTACTTCAACTCAGCCGCCGCCGGTACGTGGCGTGGTCCTATTGGCTGGCCGTGGTCATGGTCGGCGTCTTCGGAACCATGGCCGCTGACGTGCTGCACGTGGGTTTCCACGTGGAGTACCTGGTTTCGAGCGTCGGTTTCGCCGTGGTTCTTGCGGCCGTCTTCCTGGCCTGGAGATCCAGCGAGAAGACTCTTTCGATCCACAGCGTCGACAGCGTCCGGCGCGAGATCTTCTACTGGTCCGCTGTCATCGCCACCTTCGCCCTCGGCACGGCGGTCGGGGACCTCACCGCGGTGGCCTTCCACCTCGGCTACCCGCTGTCAGCGCTGCTGTTCGCCGCGCTGATCGCGGTGCCCGCCATCGGGTACCGATGGTTCAACCTCAACGCGATCTTCGCCTTCTGGTTCGCGTACGTCGCCACCCGGCCGTTGGGAGCATCCGTCGCCGACTGGCTGGGGAAGCCGACGGTGGAGGGCGGCATCGGGGTGGGGTCGGGGCCCGTGTCGCTGGTGCTCACCGCCGCGATCGCGGCGCTGGTCGCCTACCTGTCGCTCACGCGGCGTGACGTTCAGGTGCACGAGCCAAGCGTCGACGTCCAGGCGGTCAGCGACGCTGCACTCGACCCTGGAAGTAGCGGGCGGCACTCCTGACACCTACACGTCGAAACCGCCGCCGAAGTCACCGCCACCGAAGTCGCCGCCACTGCCGCTGAAGTCGCCGCCGAAGTCGCCACCGCCGCCGCTGAAGTCGCCGCCACCATCACCGGAGGCGCCATCATCGGAACCGACCCCGGCACCGCTGTCGCCGCTTGCGTCAGCGGTTCCGTCGCTCCCGGCCAGGTTCGACGAGTCCGGCAGGAACGCTGAAGCGATCGCCGACCCGATGACGAAGCCGGTGACGCTGCCGAGCAGGGAACTGGCGAAGGTGCCGCCGAAACCCATGCCGCCGCGCTGGCCGGCGGAGTTCAGCGACCGCTCCATGGATCCCGGGTTCAGCAACTCCTGACGGGTGGCTGCGTGGGCCAGGCTGGACGGGCTGTTGTTACTGGGCCGTTCACTCGGTGAAGAGTCGGCGCTCAACTGCTCGAACAACAGGGTGCGCTGCGCGTCCGTCAGTTTGGAGAATGCTTCAAGGTGCACCTGCTCGATGGTTTCCGGCGGTGCGGTGCGGAGCAGGTAGCGGTAGCGCTCGACCGCGATCTCGTCGGCGGACCGTTCGGGCGCCCGAGCATTCTGGTGCGTGTCGTACTGCGGCGCTTCTTCGCGCCCGAGTAATCGGTCAAGGAATCCCATAGTGTCGTCTCCTTTGCGTCGTCCTCCAACCTATTGGCGGCGCCCCCGATTTGCCTGTGAACCCCAACCCTCCCGGAGGCGCGGGTGGAGAAGTCGCGCTCAGGCGCCCGCTTGTGCCCTCACAGCCACGCAGCGCGTTCGCAACTGCGGGTATTTTCCCGGACCGAGCTTGTTTCGGCCCGAAATGGCGGGTTCCAGCGAGAATCCCAGCGGTTGCGCACGGCAGCCCGCCCCGAACGCGGTGTGCGCGGCCTGGCTTGGCGAATACGCTGGGCCCGTGGCCGAGAACACGAAATTGCAAACTGCCGTCACCAGCGCGGCAGTGAGCGGCCCGGTTCGCGGCTTCTTCGCCGGCGCGGCCCTGCTCGGACGCGGGTTCGGCATGTGGGCGACCTCGCCGAGACTCATGTTCCTCGGGGCGGTCCCCGCGCTCGTGGTCGGAGCCCTCTACGCCACGGCGTTTGTGATGCTGCTGCTGAACCTCGAGCCGATCGCCGGCTGGCTCACGCCGTTCGCCGCCGGGTGGGATGAGCCCTGGCGCACCACCGCGCGGATCACCGTGGGCGTGGCGGCGCTCGGCATCGTGGTCCTGGTGCTGGTGTACACCTTCGTGGCGATCACCCTCGCCGTCGGCGACCCCTTCTACGAGCGGATCTGGCGCCAGGTGGAGAACCGGCTCGGCGACGCGCCGGACGACTCGACCGAACCGTTCTGGAGGTCCGCGACCCGAGGCATCGGCGACGGCCTCCGGATGCTGCTGGCGACCGCCGTCACCGGCCTCGCCCTCTTCGCGTTCGGGTTCATCCCCCTCGTCGGCCAGACCCTCGTCCCCGTGACGGCGGTCTTCTGCGGTGGCTGGTTCCTCGCCGTCGAACTCACCGGCTTCGCCTTCGACGCCCGCGGCCTGTCGCTGCGGGAACGACGACGGATGCTGCGCGGCCGACGCGCCCCCGCCCTCGGCTTCGGAGTGGTCACCTACCTTCTCTTCCTGGTGCCGTTCGCCGCCGTTGTTGTGATGCCGGCCGCCGTCGCGGGGGCGACGCTCCTCAGCCGGAGTGCGTTGGATGAGGGCGCAGTCAGAGCGCCAGCGGTGTCGGCCGGATAACACGCGGTGCCCGATGCGGCAGCGGCTGACAATGTCGGCGGTCGCTGCTACCGTGCCGGCATGAAAGCGAATTTTGTGGCAGCTGTTTTCGTCGGCACCAGCCTGGACGGCTTCATCGCCCGGGAGGACGGGGACATCGAGTGGTTGACCGGCCTGGGACTCGACATGGGGGAGACGGGCTACGACGAGTTCTTCGCCTCCGTCGACGCGCTCGTGGTCGGGCGGACGACGTATGACCTCGTACGCGGGTTCGGCGAGTGGCCGTATGCGGGTAAACGCGTGCTGGTGATGAGCCGCACGCTGACGGAGGTCGACGCACCCCTGGCCACGGTGCATTCGAGCCTGGACGACGTGATCGCCACGCTCAACGCGGAGGGCGCGAAACTCGTGTACGCGGACGGCGGGCAGGTGATCCAGGCTTTCCTGCGCGCCGGACTGGTGACGGAGATCACGATCTCGCGTGCACCGGTGATCATCGGCAGCGGCATCCCGCTCTTCGGGCCGGTGGATGCCGACGTGCGCGTGACCCCCACGCGCACGCGTGAACTGGGATCCGGGTTCGTCCAGACGGTGTACACGGTGGAGCGGTGATCGTCCCGGTCGCAGAACGCCGGCCGGGCCTTCCTCACAGGCCTAGTGGCGCGGGACGTCGGGTGTGGGTGCGTTCCACTGGATCTCCTTCGCGATCTCCGCCACCTTCGGGTCGTCCTCGTCGGCGCCGTAGTCGCTCCTCGTCGTGGCGTCCAGCCCGGCGGACACCTTCAGCGCACGGAACACGAGGGTGAGCACCACTGCGACGATCGCGTTGATGACGAAAGCCGTGATCGCGATATAGATCGGCACGTCGGTGCCGGGAATCGGCGCAATCGACCCACCGAAGTGCGCGTGAGTGACCGGGTTGACCACGCTGTATGCCGCGAAGGTGCCGTAAGCGATCCCAGCAGCCCAACCGATCAGCAGCGCCCAGTGGTGGAACCACCGGGTGTAGAGCCCCGCGACGATCGCCGGGAACGTCTGCAGGATCCAGATGCCGCCGAGCAGCTGCATGTTGATGGCCGCCGACTGGTCCATCAGCAGCACGAACACCAGGGCGCCGAATTTCACGACCAGCGACGTGATCTTCGAGACCTTGGCCTCCTCCGCGGGCGTCGCATCCGTTTTGAAGAGGTCCTTGTAGATGTTGCGGGTGAACAGGTTGGAGGCGGCGATCGACATGATCGCGGCGGGCACCAGCGCGCCGACCGCGATCGCGGCCAGGGCGATGCCGGCGAACCAGGCCGGGAACTGGTCGAGGAAAAGCTGCGGCACGACCAGTTGCGGATTGATCTGGCCGTTCAGGTCCACCGGATTGGTTCCGGCCTTGATCGCCATGTACCCGAGAAGCGCGAGGAAGCCGAGCATCAGCGAGTACATCGGCAGCACCACGGCGTTTCGGCGGATGGTGTTGCGGCTCTTGGTGGCCAGCACCCCGGTGATCGAGTGCGGGTACATGAACAGGGCCATCGCCGATCCGAGTGCCAGCGTCCAGTAGGCGTTGAAACTGGTGGCACCGGGGATGACCGAGCCGACCGGGTTGCCGGTGGCCGGGTTGGTCGCCGACATTTTCGTGTCGGCAGCGTCGAAGATCGCCGCCCACCCGCCGAGGTGCGAGGGCAGCCAGACGATGGCGACGATGATCGCGATATAGATCAGCAGGTCCTTCACCACGGCTATGGCGGCCGGGGCGCGGAGCCCTGCCGTGTACGTGTACGCCGCCAGCACCACGAAGGCGATGATCAGCGGGAGGTCCTGCAGGAACACGTTCTCGCCGCTGCCGAGGCCGAGCACCGTGAGCACGGCCTTGATTCCCACCAGTTGCAGGGCGATGTACGGCATCGTCGCGACGATGCCGGTGACCGCGACAGCGGTGGAGAGGGTCTTGCTGCCGTACCGGCCGCCCACGAAGTCAGCCGGCGTCACGTAACCGTGGCGGTGCGACACCGACCACAGCCGAGCCATCAGGAGGAACACGATCGGGTACAGGATGATCGTGTACGGCACCGCGAAGAAGCCGCTCACCGCGCCGGTGCTCCACATCGCGGCGGGAACCGCGATGAAGGTGTACGCGGTGTACAGGTCGCCGCCGAGCAGGAACCAGGTGATCCAGCTGCCGAAGCCACGTCCGCCGAGCCCCCATTCGTCGAGCGTCTTCAGCCCGCGGTCAGCCGGCTTCACGCGCCACTTCACGGCGAGGAAGCCGAGTATGGCGACGCCGAAGAAGATCACGACGACAACGATCAACGCCACCACATTGATCGGATGCTGCGGCGCTGGCGCCGCGCGAAAGGCACCGACCAGGTTTTCGGCGTTCATTTCGACACCTGCCCGCGAGCGCTGTCAGGATTCGTTGTCCCGTTGTCCCGGCCGGTGCGTGCCACGATCCTGCGGCGTTTGTCCTCCCGGGTCACGATGATGTAGACGATCCACAGCACGAACGCCTCGATGAATATCCACAGGATCTGGTACCAGTAGAAGAAGGGCATCCCGAACAAGTCGGGGTCGTGCCGCGCGTAGATCGGGACAATCAGCGGAAGCACGATTCCGGCCACCAGCAGAATGCCGGAGATCACATACGGCAGGGGACGTGCCGGCCCCCTGGTAGGAGTTTCGGGCACGACAGAATTCTCGGTCGATGACATCTTCGTCTCCCTCGAGCCCCGTCCGGGGTTCCACGATCCGACGCTATACCCGGTGTACGGTAAGCGCGAGAGGTGGCCGGACCGATGGATCAGATTGTCTTGACCGGCCTGGTTGCGCTCGCCGGAGTCCTCGCCGGCGCGGTGAACACGCTGGCCGGCGGCGGCACCCTCCTGGTCTACCCGGCACTCCTCGCCTTCGGGCTGCCGCCGCTCGGCGCGAACGTCACCTCCCTGATCGGGCTCACCCCGGGCTACGTCGGCGGCGTCTACGCCTACCGGACTGAACTGGCCGGGGAGAAGCGCCGCCTCCCCGCACTCATCCCCGCATCGGTGCTCGGAGCGATCGCGGGGGCGATCCTGCTCCTGGTAACGCCGGGGGAGACCTTCGAAGCGGTCATCCCGTTCCTGGTGCTGTTATCCTCCCTGCTCCTGTTGGCCCAGCCCTGGTTGCAGAGACGGCTGGTGCCCGCAGCGGGGGAGGCCGGCCCGGCCCGCGCTGAGGAATCCGTCACCTCACCGCTGACTGTCGTGAGCGTGTTCCTCGCCTCGATCTACAGGTCATATTTCAGCGCGGGGGTCGGGGTGCTGCTGCTCGCGCTACTCGGAGCGACCATCCATGCGAACTTCCAGCGGATCAATGCGCTGAAGAACGCGCTGTCGCTGTTCATCGTCGTGACCGGGGTCGCCATCTACGCGTTCTCCGCGCACGTGGACTGGCTGGCCGTGCTCGTGCTGCTGCCGTCGTCGGCGCTTGGCGGTGTGCTGGGCGGCCGGCTGGCGCGACGGTTGAACCCCGACGCGCTGCGGTACGCCGTCTGCGGACTCGGCATCGTGCTGGCCGTGGTGCTCTTCCTGTGAACCGGCGGGAGCACCGGCGGGTGCCTTCACACCTGATGTACCGATAACCTGTAAACCGTGTCTATCTCTTCAAACCCTTTCGGCCAGGTGCTGGTCGCGCTGGTGACACCGTTCACCGCCGACGGCGAAGTGGATTGGCCCGCGGTTGAGAAGCACATGGACGACGTCATCACCGCCGGTGCCGACGGCATCGTGGTCACCGGCACCACGGGGGAGACCTCCACCCTCACCGACCCGGAGAAGATCCGGCTGGTCGAGGTGGGCAAGAGCGTCGCGGCCGGCCGCGCCAAGATCATCACCGGCGGCGGATCCAATGAAACCGCCCACGCCATCGAACTCGCCAGGCACAGCGAGAAGGCCGGCGCCGACGGCAACATGATCGTCACCCCGTACTACAACAAGCCCACCCAGGCGGGGGTGCTCACCCACTTCCGGATGATCGCGGACGCCACAGACCTCCCGGTCATCCTCTACGACATCCCCGGACGCGCCGGTATCCCGATCGCGTACGAGACGATCCTGCGCGCCGCCAAGCACCCGAACATCCTCGCCATCAAAGACGCCAAAGGCGACTTCGCACAGGCCAGCCGGGTGCTCAACCAGACTGATCTGCTGTACTTCTCCGGTGACGACCCCAACGTGCTGCCGCACCTGGCCATCGGCGCCACCGGACTCATCGGCGTCACGGCGAACATCGCCGCTGGCCCGTACCGGGTCATGGTCGATGCGGTCAACCGCGGCGACCTGAAGACGGCGACGGATGCCCACAAGCAGCTCGAGCCGTTGGTGCGGGCCTGCATGACCCACGTGCCAGGCACCGTTGCGGTCAAGTACATCCTGCACGGGCTCGGCCGGATCGGCAGCCCGCGGGTCAGGCTTCCCCTGGTCGGCCCCGAGGAATGGGAGGCCGCGAAGATCGAAGACGAGATCGACCTGGTCACCAGCATTCCCGGCGTCGACTTCACCAACTTCCGCCCCGACCGCAACGCCGCCGCCGGCGGCGCGCTGCCCAAGGTGGCCGGCACCACACGCTAGACCACGCGCGCTTCGCGCACAATCACATATAGGAGGGCATATGCCCAACGACGTATACGACCCGCCCGCTCTCAAGCCGGGCACACTCCGCATCACCCCGATCGGTGGCATCGGCGAAATCGGCCGCAACATGACCACGTTCGAAATCGACGGCAAGATCCTCATCGTCGACTGCGGTGTGCTGTTCCCCGAGGAGCATCAGCCCGGCGTGGACCTGATCCTGCCCGACTTCACCCCTATCCGCAATCGCCTCGACGACATCCTCGGTATCGTGCTCACCCACGGGCACGAGGACCACATCGGCGCCGTACCGTACCTCCTCAAGCTGCGCGGCGACATCCCGCTGATCGGCTCCGGGCTCACGCTCGCGTTCATCGAGGCCAAGCTCAAGGAACACCGGATCAAGCCCTACACCCTCGAGGTCAAGGAGGGCCAGGAGGAGATCATCGGGCCGTTCGAGCTCGAATTCGTCGCCGTCAACCACTCCATCCCCGACGCCCTCGCGGTGGCGATCTTCACCGACGGCGGCTCTGTGCTGCACACCGGTGACTTCAAGATGGACCAGCTGCCGCTCGACGATCGTCTCACCGACCTGCGCGACTTCGCCCGCCTCGGCGAGGAGGGCATCGACCTGTTCCTCGTCGACTCCACCAACGCCGACGTTCCCGGGTTCACCCCGACCGAACGCTCCATCGGTCCGGTGCTCGACGACGTCATCGCGCGCGCCCCGCGCCGGGTGATCGTGGCCAGCTTCTCCAGCCACGTGCACCGGGTGCAGCAGGTGCTCGACGCCGCCCACGCGAACGGCCGCCGGGTCGCCCTGCTGGGCCGCTCGATGGTGCGCAACATGACAATCGCCGCCGACCTCGGTTACCTCAAGGTGCCGGAAGGTGTCCTGATCGACTTCAAGAAGGCCGGCGACGTGCCCGACGACAAGATCGTCTACATGTCCACCGGGTCGCAGGGCGAACCGATGGCTGTCCTCAGCCGCATGGTGAACAAGGACCACCAGGTCGAGGTCGGGGTCGGCGACACCGTCATCCTCGCCTCAAGCCTGATCCCCGGCAACGAGAACGCGGTCTACCGCATCATCGACGGCCTCACCAAGCTGGGTGCCAACGTCGTGCACAAGGGCAACGCCAAGGTGCACGTCTCCGGGCACGCCGCCGCCGGCGAGCTGCTCTACGTGTACAACATCCTCAAGCCGAAGAACGTGCTGCCGGTCCACGGCGAGTACCGCCACCTGGTGGCGCAGCAGAAGATCGCCATGGCCTCGGGCATCCCCGAGGAGAACACCATCCTCGCGGAGGACGGAACCGTCATCGACCTGCTGGACGGCGTCGCAACCGTGGTCGGACAGCTGGACCTGGGCTTCGTCTATGTCGACGGCTCAACCGTGGGTTCGATCACGGATGCCGACCTCAAGGACCGCCGGATCCTCGCCGAAGAGGGCTTCATCTCGATCATCGTCGTCTTCGACTCCTCGACCGGCAAGATCGTGGTCGGACCGGAGATCCACGCCAAGGGCTTCGCCGAGGACGAGTCGGTCTTCGACGTCCTGAAGCCGAAGATCGAGGCCGCGCTGGCCGAAGCCGCCCACAACGGCACCCGCGACACCCACGCCCTGGCCCAGGTCATCCGTCGCGTCGTCGGCCGCTGGGTGAGCAGCAGCTACCGTCGTCGTCCGATGATCGTTCCGCTCGTCATCGAGGCGTAACCGCACCAATTCAGGAGAATCAGGGGTAGCCCGGGCGCCTGGCCTTTGCCGCCCCTGATTCTCCTGGGCAATGTCGGCCCCTCCCGGTTTCAGCGCGGTTCGCAGATCACAACCGGGATTTCACGGCTGGTGCGGCGCTGGTAACGCGCATAGTTCGGGTACGCCGCCACGATCCGGGGCCACAGCTCGGCCCGTTCGGCGGCGGTCGCCGTGCGGGCGCGCATCGGCATGGTCCCCCCACGCACCGTGAGTTCCACCGCCGGGTTGGCGACCAGGTTCAGGTACCAGAGCGGATGCCGGTCGTCGCCACCCTTGGATGCGACCAGCAGGTAACGGCCGTCGCCCTGGATCGGCGACATCAGCATGATCGATCGGCGGCGTCCGCTGGTGCGGCCGACCGTGTGCAACTCAACCATCTGGAGCGTCCCGAGCGACCAGCCGACCCGGCCGCGGGTGAGCGCCAGCAGTCCCCGGTGGCCCGCGCTGAGCGCCCTCGACCCCGCGTCGACGAGTGCGGTCCTGATCCCCATGGCCACAGCATACTTTCGCAACAGGTGTGGCGGGCTGGGTGCACCGGCGGCATACTGGCTGCATGTTGACGGTCGGGTCGGTGGTGTTGGGCGCTCGGGACGTACCGGGCATGGTCCAGTTCTGGCGGGCGGCGCTGGACTACCGGCCGCGGGAGGAACCCTCCGACGACTGGGCGGTCCTGGTTCCGCGCGACGGACAACCCGGACAGCAGATCGCCATCATGCTGGTCACATCCGTTGCAGACCCGGCAGCACCGCAGCGCCACCACCTCGACCTCTATGCGTCCGAGCAGGCCGGGGAAGTGGAGCGCCTGCTCGGCCTCGGCGCCCAGCGCGTGGAGTGGGACTACCCGGCGGACGCCGACTATGTGGTCCTCGCCGACCCGGACGGCAACCGGTTCTGCGTCGCGCAGAAATAGCCGTCCTGGCGGTGCGGCTCGGGTCAGCCCGCGAAGACCGATGGTTGCCGGCCGGCCCAGGGCTGCGCCTGCTCGAGCTGCGCGGCCACCTGCAGCAGCAGGTCCTCCCGGCCGGTCGCCGCCACCAGCTGCACCCCGATCGGAAGGCCCTCCCGGCTCTGCCCGAGCGGGAGGCTGATCGCCGGGTTGCCGGACACATTGAATGCGGCGGTGAACGGCCCGTACTGATAGATCCGCCGCAGCCAGTCGCGCATCGAATAGCCCGGATCGTCGTAGTCGAGTTCGCCGTGGCGCGCCGGCAACTGGGCGAGCGTCGGGGTGACCAGCAGGTCGTACTCGGTGAAGAAGGTTCCGACAGCCCGGGTCAGGCGGTTCTGCGCGTCGAGGGCGGCCATCACATCCAGTGCGGTGAACGCCAGGGTTTCGGCCAGCAGTGCCCGGGACACCGCCTCGAGCCGTCCCGGGTCCGGGCGCACCGGCGCGCGAAGCAGTGCGGCGCCGGTTGCGACGGCGGCGAGCATCGAGCCCTCCACGATGTCATCCGGCTGGATGCCCGGAGTCGCGGGCGAGACGGAATGCCCGATCCACTCCAGGGTGCGGGCGGCTTCCGCGGCGACCCCGGCGACCTGGAGGTCCACCGGGACGCCGGACCAGGCATCCGTCGTCACCGCCACCCGGAGCCGCCCCGGGTCCGCCCGCAGCACCTCGGTGTAGCGCACGTCCGGCGACGAGAGCGTGTACTTCTCGCCGACGGCCGGTCCCGAGACGCACTCAAGCAGCAACGCGGTGTCACGGATGCTGCGGGTCAGCCCGAACTCGGCGATCAACCCGAAGCCCGCCTCTCCGGCCAGCGGGCCGCTCGGGGTGCGGCCGCGACTGACTTTCAGGCCGACCAGGCCGCATGCCGACGCGGGAATGCGCACCGAACCGCCGCCGTCGTTGCCGTGCGCGAGCGGCACGGCGCCGGCCGCGACGAGTGCGGCAGCCCCGCCGCTTGAGCCGCCGACCCCGCGCTCGAGCGCCCACGGGTTGCGGGTGCGCCCGTAACGGAGGGACTCGGTCGCGTAGCTCAGGCCGAGCTCCGGCGCCGTGGTCTGGCCGAGGGTGGCGAGCCCGGCGGCGCGGAACCGTGTCATCAGCTCGTGGTCGACCGCCGCTACCGCGCCGCGGATGCTGCGGCTGCCGAGAGTGAATGTGACGCCTCGGGCGAAGGGTCCGCTGTCCTTGACCAGGAACGGCACACCGCCGATCGGACCGTCGGGGTCGTGGTCGAGGGCGCTTTGGAACAATGGCTGGGTCAGCGCGTTGAGGTCGCCGTTGACCGACTCGATGGCCTGCCGGGCGGCCGTCTCGACCTCCGCCGCGTTCACCTGGCCGGTGCGGATGAGTTCACGCAGCGCCGTGGCATCGAGTGCGCAGTACTCGGAGAGTTCCATTCCCTTCAGTATGCCGCCGTCGCTTGCGGCCCGCCCATCCACCGGTGGGGCACGTTGTACCCCTAGGATCAACGAAAGCCAATCCGATGGGGGACACACCGGTGAACGTAGCGCGCACATGGATCTTTCCGATCATCCGCATCCTGCTGGTCGCGGCGGTCGCCGTGGCGCTGGTGAAACTCGCCTTCTTCCCCGACAGCGCCGTGGCCGACGATCCGGCGCAGCCCACCGGGCAGATCGTGGAACCGCAGGTTCCGGTGGCGCTCGGCACCATCACCAACGACGTCACCCTCCCCGGCACGGTCAACGCCGACCCGGCCGTCCCGGTGAAGGCGGTGGCACAGGGCACGGTCGACGAGGTCTTCGTCACGGCAGGGCAGGCCGTCGCCACCGGCGACACGCTCTACGACATCAAGGTCGAGACACCGCGTGACCCGGTCGAGACAACGGATGCCGCGGGCAACATGTCCGTCACCCAACCCAAACCGCTGGTCAGTTTCGCGAAGGTCCTCGCCCCGTCCAGCGGCACCCTCAGTTCGCTCGCGGTGATCCATGGCCAGTCGGTGGCGGTCGGGGACACCACCGGCCAGGTCGCACCGCCGACCTTCTCGGTGAGCGGTTCGCTCAGCCCCGAGCAGCAGTACCGGTTGGTGACCAGGCCGACCGAGGCATCCGTTGCCATCACCAACGGGCCGGCGCCGTTCACCTGCACCGGCCTGACCATCAGCACCCCGCTGGCCGGCGCGGACGGCGGCGGCGCCGGTGGTGGCCCCGGTCCCGGCAACGGGACCACCGGCGGGAGCGGGTCCGGCACCACCGTTCGCTGCGCCGTTCCCGCGGGGGTGACCGTGTTCCCGGGGCTCGCAGCCCTGATCACCATCGCCGGCGGCAAGGCGGAGAACGTGCTCGTGGTGCCCACGACCGCGGTCAAGGGATCCGCCGAGACCGGGCTGGTGTGGCTGGTCGGCGCCGACGGCACGGCCGCGGAACACCCGGTCATCCTCGGAATGAACGACGGCACCAACGTGCAGATCGTCGAGGGGCTTTCCGAGGGCGACCTGGTCAACCAGTTCGTGCCGGGCGCCGTCGCGCCCGCGCCCTGCCAGCCCGGCATGGTCTGCACTGACGCGGGATTCGTCGCCGGCGCCGGAACCGCACGATGAACCTGCTGCACCTGGAGGGTGTGACCCGCACGGTGCAGCTCGTCGACGCGCCGCCGCTCACCATCCTCTCCGGAGTCGACCTGGAGGTGGCGGTGGGGGACCGGGTGTCGATCGTCGGGCGCTCGGGGTCTGGCAAGTCCACGCTGCTCAACCTGCTGGGGCTGCTCGACACCCCGACCACCGGTCTGATGCTGTTCGACGACCGGCCGGTGCAGTCCTTCTCGTCGGGGGAGCGGGACCGGGTGCGCGGCCGCGACGTCGGCTTCATCTTCCAGCAGTTCAACCTGCTGCAGGGTCGTACCGCGCTGGAGAACGTGATGACACCTCTGCTCTACGCCACCGGGCGCGCCTTCTGGCAGCGTTCCCGGATCGCTTCCGAGATGCTCGGCCGGGTGGGACTCGGCAACCGCCTCACCGCGATGCCCGACAAACTCTCCGGCGGCGAGCAGCAGCGGGTGGCGATCGCACGCTCGCTGGTGCGCGGGCCGCGGTTGATCCTCGCCGACGAACCGACCGGAGCCCTGGACCTGGAGACCGGGGCATCCGTCATGGACCTTCTCGACGCGGTCGCCACCGAGTCCGGCGCCGCGCTGGTCACCATCACCCACGACCCGGCGATCGCCGCGCGGGCGAACCTGCACCTGCGGCTTGACCGCGGGGTGCTCACCGTGGCGCCGACGGGTGCCGCGGAAGTGGATGCCTCGGCAGCGGATGCCGCTCAGGCCGTGGCCGCTGGAGCCCCGTCGTGAGTAGCTTCTGGAGCAACGTGGTCGGCTCGTTCGTCGAGGCCTGGCAGGAGGTGCGAATCCACAAGACCCGGGTGATGCTCTCCCTGGTCGGAGTGGCGGTCGCCGTGTGCGCGCTCACCACGGTGGTGGGGCTCGGAACGGTGGCGGAAGCCGCGATCGTGCAGCAGCAGGAACGCAACGGCGGCCGACCGGCCAGCCTGAACCTGTCGGCGTACAACCCCGACGGGAGCAGCCCCGACGCCGAGACCATGCAATCAGTGTTCGAAACGGCCCTCGAGCGCTACGACATCAGCTACTCCAGCCGGATCACATCCACCCAGCAGACCGTGCAGTTTCGGGACGGCGCCGTGACTGTGCAGGTGCAGGGTGTCGACCCGGACTACGGCGTCATGCGCCGGGTGCAGCTCAGTGAAGGCCACTGGTTCACCGACGACGACGCCGAGCGGCTCGCGCCCGCCGTCCTGGTCAACTCGGTGTTCTACGACCGGATAGGCCGGCCCGACCTCGCGACCCACCCCACGATCAGCCTCCTCGGGCAGCAGGACACCACGGCCGTGGTCACCGGCGTCTACCCGTCGCAGCAGTGGGAGACCGAACCGGCGATGTACATGCTGGCGGATGCCGTCGCCGGCCTCCCGGCGACCACGCCGGCATCGGACGTGCCGGGAGCCCCGCCCGGTGGCTTCAGCAATCCGCCCCAGTATGAGCTCTGGGTGCCGCCCGAACTCGCGGACCAGCTCACGACGCTGTTGCAGCGGGACCTCCAAGGCGCCCTCGGTGACGGCGCGAGTGCGCAGGTCTACCGGCAGGACTACGCCGCATACGGCGAAGACCCGTTCCTGCCGATCAAGCTCATGGTCGGGGGAGTGGCGGTGCTGGTGCTCCTCCTCGGGGCGCTCGGCCTGGTCAATATCGCGCTGGTCACACTGAGGCAGCGGATCCGGGAGATCGGCATCCGCCGCAGCTTCGGCGCCACCGCGGGCCGGGTGTTCTTCGCGGTGATGATGGAAAGCGTCGTCGCCACGGTCGTGGCGGGGGTGGTCGGTGTGATCGTGGCCATCCTGATCGTCAAGAACCCTTGGGTCGAGGAGCTTGTCGGCCAGGGGATGGTCTCCGATTTCCCGCCGTTCCCGGTGGAGGCGGCGGTGCTCGGCCTCGTGGCCGCCACCGTCGTCGGCGCAATGGCCGGCCTGCTGCCCGCCCTGGTGGCCGTGCGCGTAAAGGTGATCGACGCCATCCGCTACTGACGGCGCGCTGGCGGCGGGTGGGCAACGGATGCGCCCCACTGGCGGCTCCGGGCGCGCGAAAACGCGCCGGGCGCGCGCTATTTCGGGTGCCCGGTGCGGTTTCCCGCGCCGGGGCGCCCCGGCCAGACACCCGCCCCGGCCTAACCCCCAATGCCGGGGGTTGGAAGTACCGTTGAACCCATGGCTACGAGCACTAAGTCGACCGGTCGCGCCGGGAACACTCCCGCGCGCGGCGGAAGCACCAGGAAGCCCGCAGCGAAGGCCCCCGCACGCACCGCAACCCAGAAGACGGTTCGTTACCCGGCGGCCGAGCCGAAGCAGAGCCTCCTGGTGCGCGCTTGGATGGGCCTGGCCCACCTCACCGGGGGCGCCGCCCGCGCCCTCGGACCCGAGCAACTGTCCAAGGAGGAGCGCCGCGACGGCCTGCCCTTCTTCCTGGTGCTGCTGGCCGTCGTCGGCGCGATCGTCGAGTGGTTCCTGATCAACGAACCGATCGCGAAGACGCTCGACAGCTGGACCTTCGGCGGGCTGTTCGGCCGCGTCGCGTTCGCCCTTCCCGTGATCATGCTGCTGTTCGCAATCTGGTTGTTCCGGAAGCCCAGCTCGGTGCACGACAACGGTCGCATCGGCATCGGCCTCACCCTGCTGCTGGTCACCGTGTCGGGCCTCTGCCACATCTTCGGCGGCCAGCCCAACCCCAGCGAGGGCATGGACGTGCTCGCCCTCTCCGGCGGCGTCATCGGATGGATGATCGCTGCCCCGCTGATCGCCCTGACCACCGGGATCGGCGCGACGGCTGTGGTCATCCTGTTGCTGGTCCTGAGCCTGTTCATCATCACGAAGACCCCGCCGAACAAGATCGGTGAACGTTCCCGGGAACTCTATGCCTGGCTGTTCGGGGCCCAGCTGCCGGATGCCGAGGAGCGCGCCGCCGCCAAGGCGGCGAAGTTCAGCAAGACCAAACAGGTCGAACTCGACGGACTGGGCCACGACGACGACCCGGAGATAGATCCCAACGCACTGCCATGGTGGCGACGCAACACCAGCAAGCGTGAGGAAGACCCGGACTTCGGCAGCGCCGTCAGCGTTGGCTCCGCTGCGGCGGACCCGATGGCAGACCTGCTCGGCGGCGGGCCCGCCGCGCAGGGCGATGCGGCCCGCGGCGCCTTCGACACCCCGCTCGGAACGCTCGCCCCCGCCGACGAACCCGCCGACCAACCCGCCGCCCCCGACAGCTACGGCACCGAGGTCCTGAACGACCTCGCGCGCGCCGAAGACGCCATCAAGCGGTTCACCGGCGACACCGACCTGCAACGCGGATCCACGGGACTGCACGCCGACGACCCGTCCGGGCTGACCGAGGTGCTCCCCGGCTTCGACGCACTCGACCCCGTGGCTGCCGTTGGTGCAGCCGGCGCAGCCGGGGCGGGGATGACGCCCGCCGTGCCGAGCCCTGCGCAACCCACCGCCCCCTACGTGCTGCCGTCCGCGTCCACCCTCGTCGCCGGTCCGCCGGCCAAGGCGCGCTCGGCCGCGAACGACGAGGTGGTCAAATCGATCACCGAGGTGCTCCGCCAGTTCAGCGTTGATGCCAAGGTCACCGGCTTCTCCCGCGGTCCGACCGTCACCCAGTACGAGATCGAGCTCGGCCCTGGTGTCAAGGTCGAACGTGTCACGGCACTCAGCAAGAACCTCTCCTACGCTGTCGCGTCCAACGAGGTGCGCATCCTCTCGCCCATCCCCGGCAAGAGCGCGATCGGCATCGAGATCCCGAACACCGACCGTGAAATCGTCACCCTCGGTGACGTGCTCCGCTCCGGGGCGGCCACGAGCAGCGCCCACCCGATGACCATCGGGGTCGGCAAAGACGTCGGCGGCGGCTACGTCGTGGCCAACCTGGCCAAGATGCCCCACCTCCTGGTCGCCGGCTCCACCGGATCCGGTAAGTCGAGCTTCGTCAACTCGATGATCACCAGCCTGCTCATGCGCGCCAAGCCGAGCGAGGTGCGGATGGTGCTGATCGACCCCAAGCGGGTCGAGCTCGCGCCGTACGCGGGCGTGCCGCACCTGATCACGCCCATCATCACCAACGCCAAGAAGGCCGCGGAAGCCCTGCAGTGGGTCGTCAAAGAGATGGACATGCGCTACGACGACCTGGCGAGCTTCGGCTTCCGCCACATCGACGACTTCAACAAGGCCGTCAACAACGACGAGATCGTGTTGCCGGCCGGCAGCGAACGGAAGCTCAAGGCCTACCCGTACCTCCTGGTCGTGGTGGACGAGCTCGCCGACCTCATGATGGTCGCCCCGCGCGACGTCGAAGACTCGATCGTGCGCATCACCCAGCTGGCACGGGCATCCGGTATCCACCTCGTCCTCGCCACCCAGCGCCCCAGCGTCGATGTCGTCACCGGCCTGATCAAGGCCAACGTGCCGTCGAGGCTGGCGTTCGCGGTGACCAGCGTCACCGACTCCCGCGTCATCCTGGACCAGCCCGGCGCGGACAAGCTGATCGGGCAGGGCGACGCCCTGTTCCTGCCGATGGGCGCCTCGAAGTCGATTCGGGTGCAGGGAGCGTGGGTCAACGAGGCCGAGATCGAGAAGGTCGTCAAGCACGTCACCCAGCAGGCCAGGCCGGACTACCGACCGGATGTCGCGATGGAGGCCCCGAAGAAGGAGATCGACTCCGACATCGGCGACGACCTCGAACTGCTGCTCGCTGCCGCCGAACTCGTGGTGTCTACCCAGTTCGGGTCCACGTCGATGCTGCAGCGCAAGCTCCGCGTGGGCTTCGCCAAGGCCGGCCGCCTGATGGACCTGCTCGAATCCCGCGAGATCGTCGGCCCGTCAGAAGGGTCCAAGGCTCGCGACGTGCTGGTGAACGCCGAGCAGCTGCCGGCCGTGCTGGCCAAGCTCCGCGGATCGGACGCCGAGCACGCCGCGCAGCAGCAGGCCCACTCGGCATCCGCCGGCTACGCCCCGGCGACCAGCCAGCCGGACTCCCGGTACGCCGACGACCCGGTCGCGAAGATGACCGAGGGCTATCCTGAAGTGGAAGCCGAGGGCGATTCCGACGAAGACGCGTGGGGCCTCACGGACCGAGATTGAGAACGAGACCAGCGGGGGGCTCATCCATGGCGACACCGAACACTCCCGCCGCGCCAACCGCACGACCGAGCAACTGGAACATCCCGAACCTCATCACGGTCGTGCGCATCCTGCTTGCCCCGCTGTTCGTCTGGATGCTCCTGGCCGACGCCGGCGACGACGGCGCGCTGCGCTGGTGGGCGGCGTTGCTGTTCATCGTCGCGATCGCAACGGATGGCGTCGACGGTGCGATCGCGCGCCGGCAAGGGCTGGTCACCGACCTCGGCAAGCTCCTCGACCCGATCGCGGACAAGATCCTCACCGGGGGCGCGCTGGTGGGGCTGTCGATTCTGGCCGAGCTTCCCTGGTGGGTCACCCTCGTCATCCTGGTGCGGGAGATCGGCATCACCGTGTTCCGCTTCGTGATGCTCAGCGACCACGTCATACCCGCGTCCCGCGGTGGCAAGCTGAAGACGATCGCCCAGTCGGTCGCCATCTCACTGGCGCTGTTGCCGTTCTGGACCCTTCTCGGCGACTGGGTGCACTGGGTGAACGGGATCGCGATGACCATTGCCGTGATCCTGACGGTGCTCACCGGGCTGGACTACCTCCGCCTGGCCTGGATTGAACGGCGGACGAGGCACAATGCCTGACGCCGCCGCGCCCGACGTGACCGCGCCCGACGCCACCGCGGACCTGGTCGCCGAACTCACGGCCCGGCACCTCACCATCGGCGTGGCCGAGTCCCTGACCGGTGGCCTGCTGACGGCGGAGCTGGTCCGCATCCCGGGCGCATCCGCTGTCGTCACCGGGGGAATCGTGGCCTATGACACCGAACTCAAGCGGACGCTTCTCGGTGTGGACGGCAGCATTCTGAACGTGCACGGGGCAGTGCACCCGGACGTCGCCATCCAGATGGCGGTCGGGGTGCGCACGGCCGTCGCCGTCGGCGGGGTGCGCGCTGCCGTCGGCGTCGCCACCACCGGGGCCGCCGGCCCTGACCCGCAGGACGGACAGGAACCCGGCACTGTCTTCATCGGCCTGTCGATGGGTAGCGGGGCGTGGGTGATCGCGCTGCGATTGCACGGCGACCGGGCCTCGATCCGGGAGCAGACCGTCGCCAGGGCGGTGGAAGCTGTACGGGACCTGCTAGCGCGGGACGCGCCGGAATAGTTCGTGTTACAGCTGGGTTACACCGAGCAGATTCACATGTAAGCCCATGAAGACGGCAGTAGTCTGAGGGTGTTGGTGGTAGTAGTAACGTATACATCCACTCAATGGCCGCTGGATGTTGACAGGGCTCAGTTGGCTGGAAAGCCCAAGAAGGAGGTTCCGATGATTCTTGTTCGTCAGGAAATCGGCGATGTGCTCAGGGACTTCCGCCTGCAAAAAGGGCGCACGCTGCGCCAGGTAGCCAGCAAGGCCAGTGTGGCCCTCGGATACCTGAGCGAAGTTGAGCGCGGCCAGAAGGAAGCGTCTTCAGAGATTCTTGCTTCGGTTGCAGATGCGCTGGAGACCCCGATTTCGGTCATCATGCGTGAGGTGGGGGACCGTCTCGCCGTCATCGAGGGAATCGACCGTTTCCCCGACACCGTCCCCGACGATCTGGTCGTCGACTTCGACGCCGATCTGATGGTTCGTTGACCAGCGTCTTCACCGACGTGCGTGCTGGTTAGATGCGCCTGAGCGAGTTCCGCCAAGCGATCAAAGACGAGTTTGGCGACGGGTACGGGCGCGTGCTCACCAGCGATCTCGTGCTGACCCGGTTCGGGGTCACCGCCGACCAGGCTCTGGCCGGCGGTGTTCCGGCGCGCGACGTGTGGCTCGCGCTCTGCGTCGAAGCGGATGTCCCGGAGAGTCGCTGGTACGGCGTCGGCCTGCCCGTTCCCAAGGGATAGCACAGCCGGGACCGGGAGTCCTCCGCCGTTCGAGGGCGTCCGGCGACACGCCGCGCTTCTCTCGAATGTCTGTTCGGTTATTGCTAGGCTCCTCAACAAGCAGAAGTCAGCGACAGTTGTCCACCGTTTGCTGTGATTTCCGACCAGTGTCGGAGGCGCGGCGTACAGTCGATTTCGTCAACGACAGAGAGCACATGCCTTGTCGAAAGCGGGCTTCCGGGGTCTTCCCGAAGTTGGCAACGACAGCCTATAGGCGACAGCGCACGACCGAAGGAGTCCGAACATGCCATCTGCAGCAGATCGCGAAAAATCACTCGAAACAGCACTCGCCCAGATCGACCGCCAGTTCGGCAAGGGCTCGGTCATGCGCCTGGGGAGCGACGATCGCGCCCCGGTGGAGACCATCTCCACGGGCTCCATCGCCCTCGACGTCGCGCTCGGCGTCGGCGGACTGCCGCGCGGTCGCATCGTGGAGATCTACGGCCCGGAGTCGTCGGGTAAAACTACGCTCACCCTTCACGCGATCGCCAACGCGCAGAAGAATGGCGGCATCGCCGCGTTCATCGACGCCGAGCACGCGCTCGACCCCGAGTACGCCAAGAAGCTCGGCGTCGACATCGACGCCCTCCTTGTCTCCCAGCCCGACACCGGTGAGCAGGCGCTCGAAATCGCCGACATGCTGGTGCGAAGCGGGTCCATCGACCTGATCGTGATCGACTCGGTCGCCGCACTCGTACCGCGGGCCGAGATCGAGGGCGAGATGGGCGACTCCCACGTCGGCCTGCAGGCCCGCCTGATGTCGCAGGCACTCCGCAAGCTCACCGGTGGGCTCAGCCAGACCAACACCACCATGATCTTCATCAACCAGCTGCGTGAGAAGATCGGCGTGTTCTTCGGCAGCCCGGAAACCACCGCCGGTGGTAAGGCCCTCAAGTTCTACGCCTCCGTTCGCCTCGACATCCGTCGCATCGAGACCCTGAAAGACGGAACGGAGGCAGTGGGCAACCGCACCCGCGTCAAGGTGGTCAAGAACAAGATGGCCCCGCCGTTCAAGCAGGCCGAGTTCGACATCATCTATGGCGTCGGAATCTCTCGCGAGGGCAGCCTGATCGACTTCGGGGTGGACCACGGCATCGTCAAGAAGTCCGGTGCCTGGTACACCTACGACGGGGACCAGTTGGGGCAGGGCAAGGAGAACTCCCGCAACTTCCTGCTCAAGAACCCTGACATCGCCAACGAGATCGAGCAGAAGATCCTCAACAAGCTCGGCATCGGCCCGGAGGGCAAGGCCGCCAAGGCCGCTGCCCTCGCCGAGGAAGCCGCCGCTGCCGCGGCAGCGAAGGAACTCGCCGGCAACGCCCTGCCGATCCAGGCCAAGCTCAACGCCCGTAAGGGCGCGTAGTACCCGGGCACAACCCACCGGTTCACCACCACCAGCGGAAGGCAGGTCACGGGCATGGTTCACTTCGAACCCTCCGATGAGTCAGCAGCGAAATCGGGTTTGGCACCCGTGACCTACCTTCCCGGCGCGGCGCCGGGCATGAAGCGCCGGTCACCGCTCAGTTCGCCGCGGGATGGCGAGGCCCCGGCCGATGCGGTGCCGATCGACGCGGTGCCGATCAGTGGGGCGCCGCGGAAGCCCGCCATTTCGAAGCGGACCACGCCGGTACCGTTCGATGCAGCCGAGGACTACGACCCCGAAGGCTTCGAAGCCGAACTGGACGACGCCGACGAGTCGACTGATGCTCCGGAACGGGCCGAAAAGCTGCTACTCGCCCGGCTCCGGGGCCGGTCGCTGTCCCGGGTGGAAGCCGAGGCCGTGCTGCGCGGGGCCGACCTCGACGAGGTGCAAACCGAAGAGATGCTGGACCGGTTCACAGAGCTCCACTACCTCGATGAGGCCAAACTCGCGGACCAGATCCTCCACAGCCACCACGAGCGCAAAGGCCTCGGCCGCACCGGGGTCGAACTCGAAATGCGTCGCCGGAAACTCGACCCGAACGTGATCCTGGACAAGCTCGAGGAGATCCCCGACGATGAGGAAGAGCGCGCCATCGAGCTCGCGGTGAAACGGGTGCAACAGTTGGCGCGCTTCGACGAGCAGACCATCGACCGCCGGCTCACCGGTTTCCTGATGCGCAAGGGCTACAACTCCTCCATCGTGCGCGTCGCCGTGAAAGCCGCACTCGCATCCCGCGGCGGCTCAGGCGGGGGTTCCAAGGTGCGTTTCCGCTGAACCACAGCGCGCCATCTACCCTGCGGGTGCAACGTAAACTAGACGCACTATGAGTGACACCCTGTCCCGCCCGACCGTGATCGCGCCGTCGGATGCCGCCTTCGACGCGACCGGCCGCGCGCGCACGTACGAGGTACGCACGTTCGGCTGCCAGATGAACGTGCACGACTCGGAACGCCTCAGCGGGTCCCTCGAAGCCGCGGGCTACGTTCCCGCCAACGGCGAAGAAGCCGACATCGTCGTCATCAACACCTGTGCGGTCCGGGAGAACGCGGACAACAAGCTGTACGGCAACCTGGGCTACCTCGCATCAGTCAAGAAGAAGCACGACGGGATGCAGATCGCGGTGGGCGGATGCCTCGCCCAGAAAGACAAGAACACCATCCTGGCGAAGGCGCCCTGGGTCGATGTCGTCTTCGGCACCCATAACATGGGCTCCCTCCCGACCCTGCTGGAGCGCGCCCGCCACAACGGCGAGGCGCAACTCGAGATCCTCGAGTCGCTCGAAACGTTCCCCTCCACGCTGCCTACCAAACGGGAGTCCAGCTACAGCGGATGGGTGTCGATCTCGGTCGGGTGCAACAACACCTGTACCTTCTGCATCGTCCCGTCGCTGCGTGGCAAGGAGAAGGATCGCCGCCCCGGCGAGATACTCGCCGAAATCCAGGCCCTCGTCGACGATGGCGCCGTAGAGGTCACCCTGCTCGGCCAGAACGTCAACTCCTACGGCGTCGAGTTCGGCGACCGCCTCGCCTTCGGTAAGCTGCTGCGCGCGGCCGGCCAGATCGAGGGGCTGGAGCGCATCCGCTTCACCAGCCCGCACCCGGCGGCCTTCACCGACGACGTCATCGACGCCATGGCCGACACCGATGCGGTGATGCCGCAGCTGCACATGCCCCTCCAGTCCGGTTCCGACCGGATCCTCAAGGCCATGCGCCGCTCCTACCGTTCGGCCAAGTTCCTCGGCATTCTCGAGCGGGTCCGCGCGCAGATGCCCGACGCCGCGATCAGCACCGACATCATCGTCGGCTTCCCCGGCGAGACGGAGGAAGACTTCCAGGAGACCCTGCGCGTTGTCGAGGAAGCCCGCTTCGCCACCGCCTTCACCTTCCAGTACTCGATCCGCCCCGGCACCCCGGCTGCCACGCTGCCCGACCAGGTGCCGAAGGCCGTCGTCCAGGAACGCTACGAGCGCCTCCAGAAGCTGCAGGACCGCATCTCCTGGGAGGAGAACCAAAAACTCGTCGGCCGGGAGGTCGAACTGCTCGTCGCCAACGGCGAGGGCCGGAAGGACGCCGATACGCACCGCCTGAGTGGTCGCGCCGCAGACAGCCGCCTGGTGCACTTCGACCTGCCGGTCGGGTCAGACGTGCCGCGACCCGGCGACATGGTCACCGTCACCGTCAGCCAGGCCGCACCGTTCCACCTGATCGCGGACTCCGTCGACGGCGCGCCCCTGCGCATCCGTCGCACCCGCGCGGGCGACGCCTGGGACCGTGCCCAATCGGATTCCTGCGCCGTTCCCGCCGCCGGGGCGAGTGCCGCCAGCGCTGCCGGCCCGGTGTCGCTGGGCTTGCCGTCGCTGCGTCTCCGGAGCGGCGCCACCACCATTCCGATCTACGACACGACCGACGGCGAACGCTAGCCTCACATGCTGGTTGTGATCGTCGGCGCGACCGGCACCGGCAAGTCAGAGCTGTCGCTCGACGTCGCCTGCCGCCTGGTCAGGAACGGGCAACCGGCCGAGATCGTCAACGCCGACGCAATGCAGCTCTATCGCGGCATGGATATCGGCACCGCCAAGCTCCGCGAGTCGGAGCGCCGCGGAATCCCGCACCACATGCTCGACGTGCTCGCCGTTACCGACGAGGCGACCGTCTCCCGCTACCAAGCGGATGCCCGCGCCGCGATCACCGGCATCCTCGCCCGCGGCGCGGTTCCGGTGCTGGTCGGCGGATCCGGACTCTACGTCTCCTCGGTCATCTTCGACTTCCAGTTCCCGGGCACCGATCCGGTGCTGCGAGCCGGACTCGAGGCGGAATTGGCCGCGGACGGACCCGGCCTGCTCTACGCGCGGCTGAAGGGCCTCGACCCCCGCGCCGCGGAGCGGATCGGCCCCTCGAACGGCCGGCGCCTGGTTCGTGCGCTCGAAATTATCAGCCTCACCGGCGAACCGCATGCCGCGACGCTCCCCGACACGCCGGTCTACTGGATGCCCACAGCGACGATCGGACTGCGCGCGCCACGGGACGAACTCACCCCCCGGCTCGACGCGCGGGTGGACAGCATGTGGGCAGCGGGACTGGTCGACGAGGTGCGGCGACTCATCCCAGACGGAATCGAGACCGGTGTCACCGCAAGCCGGGCGATCGGGTACGCCCAGGCCCTCGGCGAACTGCACGGCACCCTCACCCGGGCCGAGGCGATCGAGCAGACCCGGCAACTCACCCGCCGCTATGCCCGTCGGCAGGTCAGCTGGTTCAAGCGCTACCCCGACACGCGCTGGATCGACGTGCAGAGTGACGCGCTGACGCCGTCCGGCGCCGCCGACCGGCTCGAGCAGGCGTTCGGAGCCCTCTCGCACCGCTGAGACCGGCAAAGCCGACCAGCGTGCGTGCGCAACTGCGGGGATTATCCGGATCGGTGGCGGTACGCGGCGACCGAGGCCCGTTTCGACGAAAATCCCAGCGGTTACGCACGGCCCCGTCGGGCGAACGCCCGACCCACCCGCGCGCGGGCAGTGGAGGGCGGCCGTGAGATCGGCCCGTGCCTAAACTGGGTCGATGGGAATCGATTTGAACTTCACCAAGGGCCAGGGTACAGGGAACGATTTCGTACTGTTCGCCGACCCCGATGGTGAGCTCACCCTGACCCCGGCGCAGATCCGTGCGGTCTGCGACCGCAAGTTCGGGGTCGGGGGCGACGGCATCATCCGCGCCGTGCGCTCGGCGAACCTGCCTGACGGTGCTGCGGCCCTCGCCGAAGACGATGCGGCCGAGTGGTTCATGGACTACTGGAACGCGGACGGCACCCCGTCCGAAATGTGCGGGAACGGCATCCGTGTCTACGCCCGGTTCCTGATCGACCACGGCCTGGTCGACCTGGCCGACGGCGACACGCTCGCCGTCGGCACTCGTGGGGGAGTGCGCGACGTGCAGCGCAACCTGACCGGCTTCCAGGTGGATCTCGGACGCTGGAGACTCGACGGTGGCGAGCCGCTGGTGCGAGCCCGAAACCTTCCTGTCGCCCGTCCCGGCCTGGGGATCAACGTCGGCAATCCGCACGTCGTCGTCGCCCTCGCCGACGAGGACGAGCTCGACACCGCGGATCTCGGCTACATCCCACAGCTCGAGCCCGAGCCGGCCGGGGGAGTGAACGTCGAATTCGTCGTGCCGCACGATCCCCTGGTCGTCGACGGGGTCGGGCGAATCCGCATGCGCGTGCACGAGCGTGGCAGCGGGGAAACCTTGTCCTGCGGCACCGGCGCCGCAGCGGCCGCCCTCGCAACCCGGCACTGGGCGGGCGCGGGAGCCCCGAACCAGTGGCGGGTCGAAGTCCCCGGCGGCACCCTCGGTGTACGGATGTTCCCGGCTGAGGACGGCGAGCACGTCGGCCTCTCCGGGCCGGCCGAACTGGTCTTCGACGGGGTCCTCGGCCTGGGTTGAACCGCCACAATGAAGCGGCACGTTGAGCCGGCCGGTTAACCCGCTAACCCAGGTCGCGCGCACTCCGGCGCTTGACCCGCAGCACCCGGAACCCCTTGCTGGTGGCCGCCCGGGAAACGGCGAACTCGTCGTCGAGTTCACCCTCCAGCCAGCGCTGCAGAGAGTCAGATCCCAGGTTCCGCTGAACCACCAGCCAGGCGTCAGAACCCGGCTCCAGCCGCGGGATCCAGGTGGTCAGCAGACTGTGGAGTTCGTTCTTGCCCACGCGGATCGGTGGATTCGACCAGATGCCGCGAAAGGCGAGTTCGGCGGGAACATCCTCGGCCAACACCGCGTTGACATTAGCCAGGCCGAGTTTTTCGGCATTCATCCGAACCAGATCGAGGGCGCGTTCGTTGACATCAACAGCCCAGACGGTGGCATGAGGCGACGACAGCGCCAGGTGCAGGCTGATCGGACCCCACCCGCAGCCGAGATCGAGGAAATCACCGCCCGGCGGGGGCGCAGGAATGTTGCCCAGCAAAACCTGGGTGCCGGTGTCGATGTGCTCGGGGCTGAAGACCGCGTTCGCGGTCGTCACGTCGTACTGCTGTCCCGCCAGCTGCACGGTGATCTGCCGCAATTTCGGGGTACCGCTGGGCGCGGAAGAAAAATAGTGGTCGGGTGCCATAGAGGGAACCTACCGGAGTTAGAGGAACTAGGGTTAAAGCAATGATTGAACCAACAGCGCCGCACGACGATGACGTAGTAGCGCGGGTACTGGCCAACGCCGACGCCCGGGCCGCAGGCTTCGCCCTCTTCGGCGGATCCGCCCAGGCACTGCAGGCCGACACCGCCGACCAGCAGCATGACGCCGCCCGCGACGGTGAACAGTTCGACCGTGCCGATCGCAACGCGCTGCGCCGCGTGGCCGGCCTCTCCACCGAACTCGAAGACGTCACCGAGGTCGAGTACCGACAGCTGCGCCTGGAGAACGTGATCCTGATCGGCATCTACTCGCAAGGCTCTGTGACGGATGCCGAGAATTCGATGCGTGAACTGGCGGCACTTGCCGAGACGGCCGGGGCGAGCGTGCTCGACGGATTGCTCCAGCGCCGGCCCAACCCCGATCCCAGCACCTACCTCGGCAAGGGCAAGGCTCTGGAGCTCGCGTCCCTGGTGCAGGCGCTCGGCGCTGACACGGTCATCGCCGACACCGAACTGGCACCCAGCCAGCGACGCGCGCTCGAAGACGTGGTCAAGGTGAAGGTCATCGACCGAACCGCGGTGATCCTCGACATTTTCAGCCAGCACGCCAAGAGCAGGGAGGGTAAGGCGCAGGTCGAACTCGCCCAACTCGAGTACCTGCTCCCACGCCTGCGTGGCTGGGGTGAATCGATGTCCCGGCAGGCCGGCGGACAGGTCGGAGGCGCCGGAGCAGGCATGGGCTCCCGTGGACCCGGCGAGACCAAGATCGAGCTCGACCGCCGCCGCATCCACACCCGGATGTCCAAGCTGCGCAAGCAGATCATCGAGATGAAGCCGGCCCGCGAAGCCAAGCGAGCCAACCGCAAGCGCAACGCCGTGCCATCCGTTGCCATCGCCGGGTACACCAACGCCGGCAAGTCGAGCCTGCTCAACCGCATCACCAAGGCCGGCGTGCTGGTGGAGAACTCCCTGTTCGCGACCCTCGACGCCACAGTGCGCAAGTCGACGACCGCCGACGGCCGGCTCTACACGCTGACCGACACCGTTGGGTTCGTGCGCAACCTGCCGCACCAGCTGGTGGAGGCCTTCCGCTCGACCCTGGAAGAGGTCGCCGACTCTGATGTGATCGTGCACGTCGTCGACGGTTCCCACCCCGACCCGGCCAGCCAGCTCGCAACCGTGCGCGACGTCATCGGTGAGGTCGGCGCCCGTGACATCCCCGAGCTGGTCGTCTTCAACAAGAGCGACCTGGTCAGTGACGACGACCGCCTGGTGCTGCGCGGTCTCGAACCGCGCGCGATCTTCGCATCCGCTCGCACCGGCGAAGGCGTCGACGAGTTGCTCGCGGCTATCGCCGAGGCGCTGCCGAGCCCCCGGATCGAACTCGACCTGCTCATCCCTTACGAGCGCGGCGATCTGATTGCGGTGCTGCATGAACAGGGGCGCGTCATCGCCACCGAATACGCGGAGACCGGTACCCGTGTCAGCGCGCTGGTCACCGCGGAGATCAAGTCGCAGTTCGAGCCCTTCGCCGTTGCCCCGGCGATCACGGCCCCGTCGCTCAACTAGGCGCGAAGAAACACGGAGTCACACTCTGGTATTGGCCCTTTCGCGTTGTTAGAGTCTCCTCAATCGTTGCCGGCCGGTTCGCCGATCGGCATGGAGCGACAGCCGAGCCCGGCACCCGCCCGCGAGTAACCCACAGGCCCGGCCTGTCGGGTTCGCGGTCGATCCGACCGCACCGGTGGCTGTCAGCGCAGTGCGTGGCCACTGTGGAGCTTCTGCCGAACGGGGAACGATGAACGCGATGACGGACCCGGCGCGTAGCGCACACATCCCGTTCTCCTTCGAGCTGTACCCGCCTCGGAACGATGCTGCTGTGACGGCCCTGCAGGCGACCATCGACCACCTCGCCGCCGCCGGGCCCGAGTTCATCTCGGTCACCTACGGCGCCAGCGGATCGTCGCGCACCTCGTCACTCGACGTGCTCCGCTACATCCTGCACGCCACCAGGATCGAGCCGATGGCTCACCTCACCTGCGTGGGCTCCTCCCACGATGAGGCCCACGCGCTGGTGCGTGAGTTCCTCGACGCCGGAGTACGCCATTTCCTCGCCCTCCGCGGCGACCCGCCGCTCGGCTTCTCCGAGGCCGACGACTTCCTCGGCGACCTGCGGAGCGCCGGCGAGCTGGTGCAGCTGATCCACCGGGTGCAGGCCGAACACGAGCCGTACCGCGAACTCCTGATCCCGGGGTTGCCCGGTGCCCGCGAAGTTCGCACCGAACGACCGAAAGTGCGCGTGGCGGTGGCCGCGTTCCCGAACGGGCATCCCCGGTCGCGGTCCACCTCGCAGGACATCGACACCCTCCTGGCCAAGCAGGCCGCCGGGGCAAACCTCGCCATCACGCAGTTGTTCTTCCACGCCGACCACTACCTCAGTTTCATTCAGCGGGCGCAGGAGGCCGGGGTCGAGTTCCCCATCCTTCCCGGGATCATGCCGGTCACCAGTCCCGGCCGGTTGCGACGCATCCTTCAACTCTCGGGTGAGGAACTCCCGTCGGAACTGTCCATCCAGCTTGAAATCGAGCCGACCGCCCAGGGGCAGCGCGACATCGGTGTCGCGTACGCCGTCGAGCTGGCTCAGAAACTCATCGCGGGCGGCGCACCGGGCCTCCATCTCTACGCGTTCAACCAGCATCAGACCGTGCTCTCCGTCCTCGACGGATGCGGGCTGCTCACCTCCCACGCACAGCCCAGAGAAAAGGAACTGGCATGACCAACAGCACCCCGGCATTCCCGCCCGGCACTATTCTCGGCTACCCGCGCATCGGTCGCCGCCGGGAGCTCAAGAAGGCCGTCGAAGCCTTTTGGGCCGGCACCATCACGGCAGACGAACTCGAGTCGACAGCGGCCGGCCTCCGCCGTGCGACCCGCGACCGCCTTGCCGAACTCGGCCTGGGCCGACGCGACTCATCGATCCCCGAGACGTTCTCGTTCTACGACCAGATGCTGGACGCCGCGGTGACCGTCGGCGCCGTGCCGCCGCGCTTCGCGTCCCTCGCCGACGACGACGGCGCCATCGACCTCGCCGGCTATTTCACCATCGCCCGTGGCGTGGGGGAGCACGCGCCGCTGGAGATGACCAAGTGGTTCGACTCGAACTATCACTACCTGGTGCCGGAGATCGGCCCCGAGACGGTGTTCGCGCTCGCGAGCGACCGGATCGTGCGTGAGTTCGAGGAGGCCAGGGAAACCGGCTTCCTCACCCGCCCGGTGATCGTCGGCCCGGTGACGTTCCTCGCGCTGGGCAAGGCCAGCGACGAGGCGCCCGCCGGCTACCGCCCGCTCAATCGCCTGGATGACCTGCTGCCGGTGTACGCCACGCTCCTTGACCGCCTTTCGGTGGCAGGCGCCGAATGGGTGCAGCTCGACGAACCGGCCCTGGTCAGCGAGACGATCGACGTGGCCCGGGCCGAGCTGCTCGGCGCGGCCGAGTACGCCTACTCCACATTGGGCGCGCTCACCGGGCGGCCCTCCATCTTCGTCGCCGCCCCATACGGCAGCCTCGACGACGCCCTGCCGATCCTCGCCGCCACACCGGTGGAGGCGCTCGGGTTCGACCTCGTGCGCGGGGACGTGCCGAATGGCCTGAACGACACCGTCGCATCCGCCCTGGCCGGGAAGACCCTGGTCGCCGGCGTCATCGACGGTCACAACATCTGGCGGGGGAACCTGGCCGCCGCGTTCGGGGCGGCCGGGGCGCTTGCGGCCCTGTCGCCCTCCGTCTCGGTCTCCACGTCTACCTCCCTGCTGCACGTGCCGCACGATGTGGACGACGAGTCCGGCCTCGGCAGCAGGGGGAACGACGGCGACCTGGCCAGCTGGCTGGCGTTCGCCGACCAGAAGGTCGAGCAGGTCGCCGTCCTCGCCCGTGGGCTCACCGCCGGCGCCGGCCCTGGCGCTGCGTCCGGCGCCACGTCCGGCGCCGACGCGATCCGGTCCGAGCTGGACGCGGCATCCGCTGCGCTGGCGGCACGCCTCGCGGCTCCGGGTGTGCGCGACGGAGCGGTGCGCGACCGCGCTGCGTCCCTCACGGAGGCGGACTTCAGCCGCGGCGATTACGCGGCCCGCGTCGCCGCCCAGGAGGCTGCCCTCGGGCTGCCGTTCCTGCCGACCACCACGATCGGCTCCTTCCCGCAGACCCGCGACATCCGCCGGGCCCGCGCACAATTGACCCGCGGCGAACTCAGCACAGGGGAGTACACGGCGCTGATGCGCGCCGAGATCGCACGGGTGGTGGAGTTGCAGGAGGAGATCGGACTCGACGTGCTGGTGCACGGCGAACCCGAGCGCAACGACATGGTGCAGTACTTCGCCGAGAACCTGGACGGGTTCGCCGTCACCGAGAACGGCTGGGTGCAGTCGTACGGCAGTCGCTGCACTCGCCCGTCGATCCTCTGGGGCGACGTGTCCCGGCCGAAGCCGATCACGGTCGAGTGGTCGACATACACCCAGGGCCTCACCGACAAGCCCGTCAAGGGCATGCTCACCGGCCCGGTCACGATCCTGGCCTGGTCGTTCGTGCGCGACGACCAGCCGCTCGGTGACACCGCCCGGCAGGTGGCGCTTGCGCTGCGCGACGAGATCCACGACCTCGAGGCCGCCGGGATCCGGGTGGTCCAGGTCGACGAGCCGGCGCTTCGTGAGCTGTTGCCGCTGAAGAAGAAGGACCATGCCGACTACCTCGACTGGTCGGTCGGCTCCTTCCGGCTGGCCACGGCGGGCGTCGCCGAGGCGACCCAGGTCCACACCCATCTCTGCTACTCGGAGTTCGGTGTGGTCATCGACGCGATCCGCAAGCTTGACGCCGACGTGACCAGCATCGAAGCCGCGCGCAGCCGGATGGAGGTGGTGGGCGACATCCGATCGAGCGGATTCGACCACGGCATCGGCCCGGGCGTCTACGACATCCACTCCCCGCGGGTGCCCAGCGTGGCCGAGGTGACGGAACTGATCGAGCGGGCGCTGGAGGGCATCCCGGGGCGCCAGGTCTGGATCAACCCGGACTGCGGCCTGAAGACCCGCGGGTACGCCGAGACGGTCGCGTCGCTGAAGAACATCCTCGAGGCCACACGGGCCGTGCGCGCCAAGGTCGCCGTGCCCCTCCCCGCCTGACTCGCCGCTCCGCGAGAACGCACTTGTTGGGGTTATGAGCCTCGGATAACCCCAACGAGTGCGTACTCGGCGAGGTGAATCGAGGTGAATCGAGGTGAACGAGGGAGGGGTGAGGAAACGAGCGGATGGCGCGGGTCAGACCGAGCGGAGGACGGAGACGACCTTGCCGAGGATCTCGGCGTAGTCACCGAGGATGGGCTCGAAGTTGCTGTTCCGGGGCAGGAGCCAGGTGTGGCCGTCGCGCTGCCTGAACACCTTGACGGTGGCCTCGTTGTCGAGCATCGCGGCGACGATCTCTCCGTTCTCCGCGGTCTTCTGCTGTCGAACCACCACCCAATCGCCATCGAGGATGGCGGCGTCGATCATCGACTCTCCGACGACCTTGAGCATGAACAGCTCGCCCTTTCCGACGAGCTGCCGGGGCAGGGGAAACACCTCATCGATCTGCTGGTCGGCCATGATCGGCACGCCGGCGGCAATGCGTCCGACCAATGGCACCATCGCCGCGTCGGCGATCGGCGCCCCGGACTGGAACGACTCCGCGTCGCCGGCCGGAACGTCTTCCGATGACTGCGGGAGCTCGATCAGGACCTCGAGCGCCCGCGGACGGTTCGGGTCGCGACGCAGGTAGCCGCTGAGCTCCAGCTGGTTGAGTTGGTGGGTGACGCTGGACAGCGAGGCGAGTCCGACCGCATCGCCGATCTCGCGCATGCTCGGTGGGTAACCACGCTGGCTCACCGACCGTTGGATGACGTCGAGAACGGCGAGCTGCTTCTCGCTGAGGCTCTTCCGGCGGCGGGTTCCGCCCTTCTCACGTGGGGTTCCGCCCGAACGGTTGCTTTCGTGCGCCATGTCCGTCGCCCTTCATCTGCCGTCGATCCCTTGAAAACACTGGGTTCGCGGGGAATGTCAGTGGTGTCTGGTTGAGTTCAACCGAACAATCGAAACTGTATCTGTCCGCGCGGCCTTATACAAACACTTATTCGAGTGTGTTGCAGGTTTCATTTCGGTAACACCGACGAAAAAGCTTGATTGTTCGAACATTCGAAGATACATTCGGAACATAGATTCGCATCCGGCCCTCCCGGCCGAGGGCCGGGTGCGTTACTAACCAGGAGGTTTTGACCATGAGCGCAGCAGTTGCCCATTCAGGATTCGCTTCAGCACCCACCACCCGCCTGCACCTCACCCGTCGCGGTCGCGTCGTCTTCACCACGCTGGCCGCCGTGCCGCTGGTGGCCGCGGCCCTGGCATTCGCGCTGAACGGCGGCATCGCCGCCGCCACCAGCGAACTCGGGCAGAGCAGCGCCGTGCAATTCGACTACGTCACGGTGCAGTCCGGGCAATCCCTGTGGGAGCTCGCCGAGTCCATCGCGCCGACCGCAGACCCCCGGGACGTGATCGCCGACATCGTCAGGCTCAACCAGCTGCAGTCGGAGGATGTACAGCCGGGTCAGAGCCTCGCCCTGCCGGCCGGTTACTGAGCCCGCTGCACGGCCCTGGACGCCCGCCGGGTGATCCACCGGCAGCGGATGCCGCCCAGCAGCTCGCCAGGATCTGCCCGGTAACATTGAACGGGTGACCACTCTCGATGACCTTCCCCTGCGTGACGACCTTCGCGGCAAGAGCCCATACGGAGCCCCGCAGAAGCACGTCCCGGTGGCACTGAACGTCAACGAGAATTCGCACCCGATGCCCGACGACGTGGCTGACGACATCGTCGCGGCGCTGGCCGGGGCGGTGCGCAGCCTCAACCGCTACCCTGACCGCGAGTTCACCCGGCTGCGCGACTCGCTCGCCGGCTATCTCGGGCACGGGCTCACCCGGGAGAACATTTGGGCGGCCAACGGATCCAACGAGGTGCTCCAGCAGGTGCTGCAGGCGTTCGGCGGTCCCGGCCGGTCGCTGCTGGGCTTCGTCCCCACCTACTCGATGTACCCGATCCTGGCCTCAGGCACCGGCACCCGCTGGATCCCCGGCGCCCGCGACGCGGAATTCGAGCTCTCGGCAGAGACGGCGGCGGCCCAGGTTCGCCAGACCAGCCCCGACATCGTCTTCCTGTGCGCGCCCAACAACCCCACCGGCACCCCGCTCTCGCTCGAGACGGTCACCGCGGTTTACGATGCCACCGACGGCGTCGTGGTCGTCGACGAGGCCTACGCCGAATTCGCGCCCGATGGCGCCCCGACCGCCCTCAGCCTGTTGCCGGGCCGTCCGCGCCTGTTGGTGTCCCGCACCATGAGCAAGGCGTTCGCCTTCGCCGGCGCACGCGTCGGCTACCTCGCCGCCGACCCCGCCGTGACGGATGCCCTGCGCCTGGTCCGTCTGCCGTACCACCTGTCCGCGCTCACCCAAGCCGCCGCGATTGCCGCCCTCGCCCACACCGATGAGATGCTGGCCATGGTCGACGACATCCGTCGGCAGCGCGACCGCCTGGTCACCGAGCTGGCGGCCCTCGGCTATCAGCCGCACCGCAGCGGCAGCAACTTCGTCCTGTTCGGCGGGGTCGACGATCCGAACGCGACCTTCGAAGCGCTCCTCGCCGAGGGCGTCCTGATCCGGGACGTCGGAATCCCGGGCAACCTTCGGGTCAGCGCCGGCACCGAAGCCGAGACGACCGCCTTCCTCGAGGCGCTCGCGCGCGTCACACCTGTCGTAGCCGAATAAACTAGGCGAATGAGCACCCCAGAAGCGGCCGCCGCGCAGGCCACAGCGTCTCGCGTCGCGCACCTGCAACGCGAGACGAGCGAGTCGAGCATCGACCTGAGCCTGAACCTTGACGGCACCGGCGTGAGCGACATCCAGACCTCCGTCCCGTTCTACGACCACCTCCTCACGGCCTTCGCCAAGCACTCGCTCACCGACCTGACCGTGCGTGCCTCCGGGGACGTGGAGATCGACGTGCACCACACGGTCGAAGACATCGGCATCGTCCTGGGGCAGGCGATCAAGCAGGCGCTCGGCGACAAGTCGGGCATCTCCCGCTACGGGGATGCGCTCGTGCCGCTCGACGAGGCGCTCGTGCAGGCGGTCGTCGACATCTCCGGGCGCCCGTACCTGGTGCACACCGGCGAGCCCGCGGGTTTCGAATTCCACCTCATCGGCGGTCACTTCACCGGCTCGATGGTGCGGCACGTGTTCGAGGCCATCGCCTTCAACGCGGCGTTGACCGTGCATGTGCGCGTGCTCGGGGGGCGCGACCCGCACCACATCGCCGAAGCCGAGTTCAAGGCGTTCGCCCGTGCCTTCCGCCAGGCCAAGGCGCTCGACCCGCTGGTGTCGGGTATCCCCTCAACCAAGGGGGCCCTATGACAGCGAGGAGCCACTCGTGACCAGGGTCGTCGTCTTCGACTACGGTTCCGGCAACGTCCACTCCGCCCTGAAGGCGATCGAACGCGCCGGTGCTGACGTCACGCTCACGTCGAACCGGGCCGAGGCACTCGAGGCCGACGGCCTCGTGGTGCCAGGGGTCGGCGCCTTCAGCGCCGTCATGGAGTCGCTCAAAGCAGTCCGCGGCGACGAGATCATCGACCGGCGCCTGGCGGGCGGGCGCCCGGTTCTCGGCATCTGCGTGGGCATGCAGGTCATGTTCGAACACGGGGTCGAGCGTGGCGTCGACACCGAGGGACTCGGCGAATGGCCGGGCACCGTCACCCAGCTGGCCGCGCCGATCCTCCCGCACATGGGGTGGAACACCGTCAGAGCCGACCAAGACTCGGTCCTGTTCAGCGGGCTCGAGGGGGAACGGTTCTACTTCGTGCACTCCTACGCCGCGCAGAACTGGTCGCTGGAGGTGATGCCTCCGTTCCCGCCGGCCAGGCTGACCTGGGCCGACCACGGCGGGCCCTTCCTGGCCGCGGTCGAGAACGGGCCGCTCTCCGCCACCCAATTCCACCCAGAGAAGTCCGGTGAAGCCGGCATCCGCTTGCTGTCAAACTGGCTCGGCTCGCTTCAAGAGTAGGCCGGGCCTTCACCCTTCCGGCTTCGTCCGCCACACCCAAACGAGGATCAACACAACCATGAGTGAGTTCAACAGGACCCCGCGTCTCGTGCTGCTGCCCGCCGTCGACGTCGCAGGGGGTAAGGCCGTGCGCCTCACCCAGGGCGAGGCCGGAACAGAGACCAACTACGGCGACCCCGTCGACGCAGCGGTGGACTGGGCCGAGCAGGGCGCGGAGTGGATCCACCTCGTCGACCTGGACGCCGCCTTCGGGCGTGGCAGCAACACCGCCGTGCTGAAGAAGGTCATCAAGCAGGTGCGCGGCGTCAACGTGGAATTGTCCGGCGGCATCCGCGACGACGCGTCGCTGGAAGCGGCACTCAGCACGGGCGTGAAGCGGATCAACCTCGGCACCGCGGCTTTGGAGAACCCGGAATGGGCCGCCAGCGTGATCGCACAGTACGGGGAGGCCATCGCGATTGGGCTCGACGTGCGCGGCACCACCCTCGCCGCCCGCGGTTGGACGCAGGACGGCGGCGACCTCTGGGGCGTGCTGGACCGCCTGGAGGACGCCGGATGCGCGCGCTACGTCGTCACCGACGTCACCAAGGACGGAACCCTGCAGGGCCCGAACATCGACCTGCTGCGCCAGGTGATGGAGCGCACGCAGCGTCCGGTCGTCGCCTCAGGCGGCGTCTCCAGCCTCGACGACATCGCGGCGCTGCGCGAGTTGGTTCCGCTGGGGCTTGAGGGCGCCATCGTCGGCAAGGCCCTCTACGCCCAAGCATTCACCCTGGCCGAGGCACTGGATGTCGCCGGCTCATAACCTCGGATCCACCGGGCTGCCGGCCGAACCGGGCGACTCCGCCGGGCAGCCGTGGGCGGGCCGGTCGTTCGAGCCCAACGAGCTGGCCGGCGACGACGGCGCGGCTCCGGCGGAGCTGCTGCTCGCGCTGGCCCGGTTCCGGGCCCGTGAGGTCGGTGAGGAGAGCGTCATCGACGCGCTCCGCGGCTCACGCCTGCTGGTCCCGCTGGTCGCCGAGCTGGGCGAGACTGCGACGTCGTCGCACGGATTGGCGATCGACAAGAGCCAGGAACTCTCCATCATCACCGTCGCCGGCCCCGACGGCCGGAGCGTGCTGCCGGTGTTCTCCTCGACCGCCGCGATGACCGCCTGGAACCCGCTCGCACGCCCGGTGCCGGCGGATGCCGTCCGCGTCGCGTTGGCCGCGGCGCAGGAACACACCGATCTTGTGGTCCTGGACCCGACCGCCGAAACCGAGTACGTCATCCGTCGCCCGGCGTTGTGGGCGATCGCGCAAACACACCCGTGGACGCCGAGCTACGCCAGCCAGCCGGTTGCGCAGGCGTTCAGCGAATCCATCAGGACGGAACTGTCGGTATTGAGCGTCTCGCTGGTGGCCGGTGACCCCGACTCGCGGCTGACCGGTCCCGAATTGGTCGTGCGACTGGAGCTGATCGACGGCCTCACCCAGTCCGAGCTCGACGCGACCCTCTCGCGCCTGGCGACCCGCTGGTCGGGCAACGATGTGATCGCCACCGGGGTGGACTCACTACGGGTGCAGCTGGTGCCATCGTCCGACGGGTAGTCGCCGCGGGCCGAACGAGGCTGGACGGATGCCGGTTGGCCGATGAAGACTGGGTACATGCCCGAACTCCCCGAGGTGCACGCGCTGGTTGCCGATCTCGACCACCGCCTCCGTGACCGCGTCGTCGCGCGGCTCGACCTCATGTCCTTCGCCGCGCTGAAAACGTTCGATCCGCCGGTTTCCGCCCTGGCCGGGCAGGGGATCCGATCGGTCACGAGGCACGGCAAGTTCATTGACATGGCGGTCGGGGACCTTCACCTGGTCATGCATCTGGCCCGGGCCGGCTGGGTGCGGTGGACCGACGGAACGCGCCCGGCCCCGGTCCGCCCGGGACGGAGCCCGGTTGCGGCGCGCCTCGTGCTGGACGACGGATCCGGTCTCGTCATCACCGAGGCCGGCACAAAGAAGAGCCTCGCCATCTACCTGGTCAGGCAGCCCGCGGATGTTCCGGGCGTCGCCCGACTCGGGCCGGACCCGCTGGCCGACGGGTTCACCCGCGACGTCTTCGCTGGCATCCTCGCCTCCGCGGGCCGGTCACAGATCAAGGGCGTCCTGCGCAACCAGTCGATCATCGCCGGCATCGGCAACGCCTACTCGGATGAGATCCTGCACACGGCCCGGATGTCGCCGTTCAAGCCGGCATCGATGGGCGCGGATGACGGCTCTCGGCTCTACGACGCGATGCAGGCGACGCTGAGGGAGGCGATCTCCCGGTCGGAGGGCCTGGCCGCATCCGAGCTGAAGCAGGAGAAGAAGACGGGCATGCAGGTGCACGGCAGGACTGGCGAACCGTGCCCGGTCTGCGGCGACACGGTTCGGCAGGTGATCTTCGCCGACTCCACGCTGCAGTATTGCCCGACCTGCCAGACCGGCGGCAAGCCGCTGGCCGACCGGGTCCTGTCCCGGCTGCTGAAATAGGCCCACCGTTCGCGATGTCGGTGGTCTGGGTGAAGATGGGAGTATGAGCGACGTCCTCGACCGCTTCTCACCGGCCACCCGCACCTGGTTCGGGGAGTCGTTCGACGCGCCCACCCCGGCACAGCTCGGCGCCTGGGACGCCATCTCCCGCGGCTCCCACGCCCTCGTTGTCGCCCCCACCGGGTCGGGCAAGACCCTCGCCGCGTTCCTCTGGGCGATCGACCGACTCGCGCACGGGTTACTGCCGGGCGGTGGCACAGATCCCGCAGCGGATGCCTCTGCCGTCGCGTCGCCGACATCCCAGCCCGCCGCAGGCACCCGGGTGCTGTACATCTCACCGCTGAAGGCCCTCGGGGTCGACGTCGAGCGCAACCTCCGCGCCCCGCTGGTGGGAATCACCCAGACGGCGCGGCGCCTGGGCACCGAGCCCCCGCACGTGCGGGTCGGGGTTCGCTCCGGTGACACCCCGGCCGCCGACCGCCGCGCCCTGGTGAAGTCGCCGCCCGACATCCTGATCACCACGCCGGAATCGCTGTTCCTCATGCTCACATCGGCGGCACGGGACTCCCTGCGGAGTGTCGACACCGTCATCATCGACGAGATCCACGCGGTCGCGGCCACCAAACGCGGCGCCCACCTGGCCGTGTCATTGGAACGCCTCGACGCGCTCCTGGCCAGGCCGGCCCAGCGGATCGGCCTCTCGGCGACGGTGCGCCCGCTCGCCGAGGTCGCCCGGTTCCTCGGCGGCACGGCGCCGGTCGAAATCGTCGCCCCGGAGTCGATGAAACGGTTCGACCTGCGCGTGGTGGTGCCGGTGGACGACATGAGCAACCTTGGAGCCGTGCCGCCACGCGAAGGCTCGGCCGCGGCCGCAGCCCCCCAGACCGGCTCGATCTGGCCGCACGTGGAGGAGGCGATCGTCGACGAGGTGCTCGCGCACTCGTCGTCGATCGTCTTCGCCAACTCCCGGAGGCTGGCGGAGCGCCTCACCGCCCGGCTCAACGAGATCTACACCGAGCGCCTGGCGCTGGCGGCCGAGGCCGCCCAGGCGGCCGGCGGCGGGCAGCCGGCTGCGGAACCGGCGCTGGCCGCGGCATCCGTCGGTCCCGGAACCGCGACACCCACCGCGCTCCAGGCGGCGGGTTCCCTGCCGGTCGACGGCCTCGTGCCCGCCCCCGGAACGCCGCCGTTCCGTCCCCCGGCGGCGCTGATGGGCGCCTCCGGCCAGATGGAGGGGGCCGACCCGTTGCTCGCCCGCGCCCACCACGGCTCGGTGAGCAAGGAACAGCGGGCGATGATCGAGGACGACCTGAAGTCCGGCCGGCTGCGCTGCGTGGTCGCCACCTCAAGCCTTGAACTCGGCATCGACATGGGCGAGGTCGACCTGGTGGTGCAGGTCGAGTCCCCGCCGTCGGTGGCCAGCGGCCTGCAGCGGGTGGGGCGCGCCGGCCACCAGGTCGGCGAGGTCTCCAACGGCGTCTTCTTCCCCAAGCACCGGGCCGACCTCATCCACTCCACTGTCGCGGCCGAGCGGATGGCGGCGGGGCTGATCGAATCGATGTCGGTGCCGGCCAATCCGCTCGACATCCTCGCCCAGCAGACTATCGCCGCGGTCGCCCTCGACCAGCTCGACGCGGAGGAATGGTTCGACACGGTGCGCCGCAGCGCCCCGTTCAACACGCTGCCACGGTCCGCCTACGAGGCGACGCTCGACCTCCTCGCCGGGCGGTATCCGTCCGACCAGTTCGCGGAGCTCCGGCCGCGCATCCTCTGGGATCGCGACACCGGAGCCCTCACCGGCCGTCCGGGTGCGCAGCGACTGGCCGTGACCAGCGGCGGCACCATCCCCGACCGCGGCCTGTTCGGGGTGTTCATGGTCGGCGGCGACCCTTCGACAGGCTCAGGGACCGCCGCCACCGGGTCGAACGCGAATACCGGCAAACGCGTCGGCGAGCTCGACGAGGAGATGGTCTACGAGTCCCGCGTCGGCGACGTGTTCGCGCTCGGGGCGACGAGCTGGCGCATCCAGGAGATCACCCACGACCGGGTGCTGGTGCTGCCCGCATTCGGCGAGCCGGGGCGGCTGCCGTTCTGGAAGGGCGACGGCCAGGGCCGGCCGGCCGAACTCGGGCAGGCGGTCGGCGCGTTCATCCGCGAGGTCGCGGCCGGCACCGCCGACGACGCTGCCGCCCGCTGCACCGCCGTCGGCCTCGACCAGCGCGCCACCTGGAACCTGCTCAACTTCCTCCGCGAACAGCAGGCCGCCACCGGGCACCTCCCCACCGACCGCACCCTGGTCGTCGAACGATTCCGTGACGAGCTGGGGGACTGGCGCGTGGTGATGCATTCCCCGTACGGCATGCAAGTGCACTCCCCGTGGGCGCTCGCCGTGAGCGCGAGGGTCAGGGAGCGGTTCGGCATCGACGGGGGCGCGATGGCCAGCGACGACGGAATCGTGGTGCGCATCCCCGACACCGAATCCGACCCGCCCGGCGCCGAACTGTTCGTGTTCGAACCGGCGGAACTCGAACAGCTGGTCACAGACGAAGTCGGTGGGTCGGCACTGTTCGCCTCCCGATTCCGGGAATCCGCGGCGCGTGCGCTGCTCCTGCCTCGCTACAACCCCGGCCAGCGCTCGCCGCTCTGGCAGCAGCGGCAGAAGGCGTCCCAGCTCCTCGACGTCGCCCGCACCTATCCGACGTTCCCGATAATCCTCGAGACGGTCCGCGAATGCCTGCAGGACGTCTACGACCTCCCTGCACTCACCGATATCGCCCGCCAGATCGGTGCGAGGTCGATTCGGCTGGTCGACGTGACAACGGATGCCGCCAGCCCGTTCGCGTCGACCCTCCTGTTCGGTTACGTGGCCGCATTCATGTACGAGGGTGACTCACCGCTGGCAGAACGCCGCGCCGCCGCGCTGTCCATCGACTCGAGCCTGCTCGCCGAACTGCTCGGCCGGGTGGAACTGCGGGAACTGCTCGATCCGGCGGTGATGGAACAAACCGAACTCGAACTGCAGCGGATCACCCCCGACCGCAAGGCCCGTGGCCTGGAAGGCGTCGCGGACCTGCTCCGGGTGCTTGGCCCGCAAGCCGCGGACGAGGTGGCAGCGCGGCTGGAGCCGGGGAGCGGGACCGCAGGCACGCTCCTCGCCGAGCTGGTCACCGCGAAGCGGGCAATGCGGGTCAACGTAGCCGGCACACAACGGTGGGCCGCCGTCGAAGACGCCAGCCGCCTCCGCGACGCGCTCGGGGTGCCGCTGCCGGTCGGCGTCCCGGCCGCGTTCACCGAGTCCGTCGCCGACCCGCTCGGCGACCTCGTCAGCCGCTACGCCCGCACCCACGGGCCGTTCACCACGACCGACGTCGCCGAACGCTTCGGCCTCGGCGCCGCCGTCGCGCTCGTCGCACTCCGGCGCCTGGCCGACGCCCGCCGCATCGTGGAGGGGGAGTTCCGTCCGCACGGCACCGGCAGCGAGTGGTGCGACGCCGAGGTGCTCCGGCGTCTCCGCCGTCGTTCGCTCGCCGCGCTCCGGCACGAGGTGGAACCCGTCGACACAGCCACTGCGGCCCGCTTCCTCCCGGCCTGGCAGCATGTGGGCGGCAAGCTGCGCGGGATAGACGGGGTCGCATCCGTCATCGAACAACTCGAAGGCACGCGTATTCCGGCGTCGGCATGGGAGTCGCTGATCCTGCCGGCGCGGATTCGCGACTACAGCCCGGCGATGCTCGACGAACTCACCGCGACCGGGGAAGTGGTGTGGGCCGGCTCCGGTGCCCTCGCGGGGAACGACGGCTGGATCAGCCTGCACCTGGCCGAGACCGCGCCACTCACCCTGCCGCAGCTGCCGGAGGTCGAGCTGTCGCCGCTGCAGCAGGAGATCCTCGCCACTCTCGGCAGCGGTGGCGCGTTCTTCTTCCGGCAGCTGGCGGATGCGGTCGGCAGCCAGGACGACACCGAACTCACCGCGGCGCTCTGGGACCTGGTCTGGAGCGGCCTGATCGGCAACGACACCTTCGCGCCCGTGCGGTCGCTGATCTCCGGCGGGCGCACCGCCCACAAACCGGCGCGGTCGGCGCCCCGGGCGCGACTGCACCGCGGGCGCGCTCTGCCCCGGCCGTCGATGCCCAGCCGCAGCGGTCCGCCCGTCGCCTCAGGGCGCTGGTCGATCCTGCCGCTGCCCGACGATTCGGCCACCCGCCGGGCCCACGCCCTCGGCGAGACACTGCTCGAGCGATACGGGGTCGTCACCCGCGGCTCCGTCGTGAGCGAGGGCGTGGTCGGTGGGTTCGCGCTGGTCTATCGCACTCTGTCCGGCTTCGAGGAACTCGGCCGCTGCCGCCGCGGCTACTTCGTCGAGGGCCTCGGGGCTGCGCAGTTCGCCACCGCCGGCACGATCGACCGGCTGCGGTCGTTCACCGTCTCTGAGTTCAACGGCAACAGGACGGACGCCGCGGTGCAGGGCTCCGCCACCGAGCCGACCGTCGTCACGCTCGCCGCAACTGACCCCGCGAACCCGTTTGGCGCGATGCTGCCGTGGCCGGCCATGCCGGAGGGCACCAGTCACCGGCCCGGCCGGAAGGCCGGCGCGCTGGTTGTCGTGGACGACGGCGGACTGGTGCTGTACATCGAGCGCGGCGGCAAGACAATCATCGCCTTCACCGGGGAGCAGTCGGCGCTTGAGGCGGCTGCCCAGTCGGTCGGCCGGATCGTGACCGGTGGGGGAGTGCGAAAGCTCAGCGTCGAAACGGTCAACGGCACGTTCATCATCGGGACCCCGCTCGGCGCCGCGCTGCAGACGGCGGGCTTCACGGCCACGCCGCAGGGCCTCAGGTTGCGGAGCTGATCGGATGCCGGAGGGCGACACCGTCTACCTGGCCGCGCGGAACCTGGACGCGGCCCTGCACGGCGCCGTGCTTACGCGATGCGACATCCGGGTGCCGGAGTTCGCGACGGTGGACCTCACCGGCGAGACCGTGCGTGAGGTGGCCAGCCGCGGCAAGCACCTGGTGATGCGGGTGGGCGAGTTCAGCATCCACTCGCACCTGAAGATGGAGGGCTCCTGGCACTTGTACCGGCCGGGCACGCCCTGGCGCCGGCCGGCGCACCAGGCGCGGGCGATCCTGGCCACGTCGGAGTGGGTGGCGGTCGGCTTCGAGCTCGGGCTGCTGGAAGTGGTGCCCCTCGCACGGGAAGCAGAACTGCTGGCCTACCTGGGGCCCGACCTGCTCGGCCCGGACTGGGATGCCGACGAAGCCGTGCGGCGGCTTGCGGCGCACCCCGACGTGCCGATCGTCGTGGCGCTGGCCGACCAGCGCAATCTCGCCGGGCTCGGCAACGAATACGTCAACGAACTGTGCTTCCTCCGCGGGGTGCTCCCGACCCGTTCGGTGGGGGAGGTCCCCGATCTGCCCGCCGTGGTGGGCCTGGCGCACCGCCTGATCTACGCCAACCGCAACCGCAGCGAGCGGATCACCACGGGCAACGCCCGCCGCGGCGCGCAAGCCTGGGTCTTCGGCCGCGACGGCCAGCCGTGCCGCCGCTGCGGCACGCGCATCGAGCGCGGCAGCCTGGGGCGCAACGAACTGGAGTTGCGGAACACCTTCTGGTGTCCCGTCTGCCAGGCCTGAGGTGACCCGCGACATGCGTCATGCGGCAGTTGCGCCGTCATGCGGGTGGCGCGCCTGGCGCACCGCGGCGCACGTGCAGCGTACCTCAGGCCGACCCCAGCGCCGGGTCAGCGCCCGGCCGGCAGCACCGGCGGCACCACCGTGCCGTCGTCCGTGCCGTCATCGGTGCCGTCGTCGGTGTCGCCGTAGTCGTCGGTTCCGCGATCGGCGGCATCCGTGTCGGCTGGATCGGCCTGGCCGTCCGCGTTGCCCGCCAACCCGTCGACGATGCCGTTGGTCTGGTCGAAGGGGTGAGCCGCGTCGCCCAGGTCGCCCAGGTTGGCATCCTTGTCCGGCGCCGGTTCGCCGTTCACGTTCTCGATCCGGGATTCATCGCTCATACCCCGCACCATACGCTCGAACGGATGCGCGTCAAGACCCTCCCCGGGTAACTCTCGAGCCGCGGGCCCGCGGGAAGCGGCTCGGGGGCGGCGGCTCTAGTTGACCGGGCCGGTGTACTTCTCGCCCGGGCCCTTGCCGATCGGGTCGGGGATCGCCGATGCCTCACGGAACGCCAGCTGCAGCGACCGCAGCCCGTCACGGAGGCTCCTGGCGTGCATGTCCGAGATGTCGGGAGCGGATGCCGTCACCAGGCCGGCGAGGGCGGTGATCAGTTTACGCGCCTCGTCAAGGTCGATCTGCTCCTCGGGGTTGTCGGCCAGGCCGACCTTCACCGCTGCGGCGCTCATCAGGTGCACGGCAGCGGTGGTGATGATCTCGATTGCGGCAACATCGGCGATGTCCCGTGTCGCCTGTTCGGCGTCGACATCCCCGGAGGCGTCGTACTGGAAGCTGTTTTCGGCCGCGCTGTTACTCACTGTGTTCCTCTGCTAGACTCGTCCGGGCTCCGAGGTGTAAACCTCGGTACGAAAGTGGATAATCTCCCACCCGCGTTGACCGCTACATCAAGGTTACCGGGTTGTTTACACTCCGCCGTCGCGGCGCAGGACCCCGAGAGGGATCGGCAACGCGAAGGTAGACAGGGTGTCGTGTGTGGTGTTCGACGTAAGTCGCAACCGCTGCGCACGTGATTCTCCTCTCTTCGTCGCTGGGCGGCATCCGTCACCCGGTTGAGTCACGAAGATTGAGTAGAGGAGCGACGCATCAGCGATCCCCGTACAAATGACCGTATCCGCGTCCCCGAAGTCCGCCTCGTTGGTCCCAATGGCGAGCAGGTCGGGGTCGTGGCCATTGATGTTGCCCTGCGACTGGCACAGGAGGCCGACCTTGACCTGGTCGAGGTGGCCCCCAACTCCAAGCCGCCGGTGGCCAAGATCATGGACTACGGCAAGTTCAAGTACGAGGCTGCGCAGAAGGCCAAGGAGGCCCGGCGCAACCAGGCGAACACGATCCTCAAGGAGGTTCGTTTCCGCCTCAAGATTGACAAGCACGACTACGAGACAAAGCGCAAGCGCGCTGAAGGCTTCCTGAAGGCCGGCGACAAGGTCAAGGCCATGATCTTGTTCCGTGGTCGTGAGCAGTCCCGCCCCGACCAGGGCGTACGTCTGCTGCAAAAGTTTGCCGAGGATGTGGCGGAGTTCGGTTCTGTGGAATCGACCCCGACCATCGACGGTCGAAATATGGTCATGGTCATTGGTCCTCTGAAGAACAAGTCAGAGGTCAAGGGCGAGGCCCTCGCACATCGTGCTGCTGACAAAGCAGCGAAACAGGAGGAAAAGAATGCCTAAGCAGAAGACTCACTCTGGGGCGAAGAAGCGTTTCAAGGTCACCGGTAGCGGCAAGATCATGAAGCAGCAGGCCGGCATGCGCCACAACCTGGAGGTCAAGTCTGCCAAGCGCAAGGCTCGCCTGAACCAGGACCAGGTGCTGTCCAAGGCCGACACCAAGGTCGCCAAGAAGCTTCTCGGTCACTAGACCCCCGTTACCCCGTAAGGAACTAAGAAAATGGCAAGAGTAAAGAGGGCCGTCAACGCCCACAAGAAGCGTCGCGTCATCCTCGAGCGCGCATCCGGCTACCGCGGCCAGCGTTCGCGCCTGTACCGCAAGGCCAAGGAGCAGGTCACCCACTCCCTCGTCTACAGCTACCGTGACCGCCGTGCCCGCAAGGGTGACTTCCGTCGGCTGTGGATCCAGCGCATCAACGCCGCATCGCGTGCGAACGGCCTGACCTACAACCGCCTGATCCAGGGCCTCGGCCTGGCCGGCGTTGGCGTCGACCGTCGGATCCTGGCCGACTTGGCCGTCAACGAGCCCGCCACCTTCGCGGCCCTCGTCGAGACCGCACGCGCCGCACTGCCGGCCGACACGTCCGCGCCCAAGGCCAACGCCGCCGCGTAGTCACCCGCACCACCGCTTCACCCCAACGGGAGCCGTCGACGAAAGTCGCGGCTCCCGTTTCGGGTCGGCAGTGATACGCGGGTTGAACGCCACTGCGCTGGCTGAACCCAGTAGGCCCAACGGCGTTCAACCCGCGCATCCAGAAGCTGCTCACTGGTCTGCTGGCGCTCGACCCGCGCGGTGGCTTTCGATTCGCGCGGCGAGAGTCGGACGGCCACGCAGGAACCGGATCGGCGGTGGTCCAGTGTCAAGCGATGCCCTGAGCTCATCGAAGGGGCCCGGCGAGGCTGACCCGCGACTGGGGGACGCGCCCGTAGGCTTGGCACATGCTCGATAACCCCCGATCCCCCCGCGTACGTGCCGTCGCGAAGCTTGCGAATCGCGCCGCCCGCCTCGAGACCGGACTGTTCCTCCTTGAGGGACCGCAAGCCGTCGCCGAGGCCCTCACCTTCCGCCCGGAGCTGGTCGTCGACCTGTTCGCCACCCCCACCGCCCTCGAGCGCTACACCGACATCGCCGACGCGGCGTCCGAAGCCGGCCTCGAGGTCGAGTTCGTCACCGAGCAGGTGCTCGAGACCATGGCCGACACCGTCACGCCGCAGGGTTTCGTCGCTGTCTGCCATCAGTTCCCGACCTCGGTGAAGGACATCTTCAACTCAGAGCCGAAGCTCATCGCCATCCTCGAAGAGGTGCGCGACCCCGGCAACGCGGGAACCATCATCAGGGCAGCGGATGCCGCCGGTGCCGACGCCGTGATCCTCACCGGCCGAAGTGTCGACCTCTACAACCCCAAGGTGGTCCGCTCGTCAACCGGGTCCATCTTCCACCTCCCGGTCGCCGTCGGCGCCACCCTGCAGGACGTACGCGACCGGGCCCGTGGGGCCGGGCTGCAGATCCTCGCCGCCGACATCAAGGGCGGCGACCTGCTGGCCGCCCGCAACGAGGGTCTGCTCACCGCGCCGACCGCGTGGTTGTTCGGCAACGAAGCGCGCGGGCTGACCGACGACGACCTGGTCCTCGCGGATCGGTCGGTCAGTGTGCCCATCTACGGACACGCGGAGTCGATGAACCTCGCGACCGCGGCATCCGTCTGCCTCTATGAGAGCGCATTCGCGCAGCGCGCCTAGCACACGACCGAATCCATTTTTCCCGGTTACGAATAGGTAACCGTCCGCAGAATGTCCGCGGCAGGACCATCTGTTTACCCTAGGTTGGGGGTTATGGAGCCTACAGACCCGTCGCCGGCTACCTCGAACATTTCGGTGCGTCGAGGCGAACCGCTGGTCGTCGTGAAAGACGTCAACAAGCATTTCGGGGAACTACACGTTCTCAAGAACATCAACTCGGTGGTGAACCGCGGCGAGGTCGTCGTGGTGATCGGGCCGAGCGGTTCCGGCAAGTCGACCCTGTGTCGCGCCATCAACCGCCTGGAAACCATCGACGACGGCACCATCACCATCGACGGCAAGCGGCTCCCAGAAGAGGGCAAAGAACTCGCCCAGCTGCGCGCGGACGTGGGAATGGTCTTCCAGTCGTTCAACCTCTTCGCCCACAAGACGGTGCTGGAGAACGTCACCCTCGGCCCGATCAAGGTGCGCGGTATGTCCAGGAAAGACGCCGACGCGCGCGCCATGCAGCTGCTCGAACGCGTCGGCGTCGCGAACCAAGCCAAGAAGATGCCGGCCCAGCTCTCCGGTGGCCAGCAGCAGCGCGTTGCGATCGCCCGTGCCCTCGCCATGGACCCCAAGGTGATCCTGCTCGACGAGCCCACCAGTGCGCTCGACCCGGAGATGATCAACGAAGTCCTCGAGGTCATGATCAACCTCGCGAACGACGGCATGACCATGATCGTGGTCACCCACGAGATGGGCTTCGCGCGTAAGGCGGCCGACCGGGTCATCTTCATGGCCGACGGCGAGATCGTCGAAGAGGCCACCCCGGAGACGTTCTTCACCGCCCCCCAGAGCACGAGGGCGAAGGAATTCCTCTCGAAAATACTTGCCCACTAACCGGTGGGCGGGATACACAGCAACCAGGAGGACACCATGAGACTTAATAAGGGTCTAGTGATCTCAGCCATTGCCCTCGCGAGTGTTCTGACACTCAGCGGATGCACCGACTCCGGCGCCTCATCGGCATCCGCTCCTCCCGTGGCGGAGAAGCCGACGTTCGACCCTGGCACCACGATGGCCAAGCTGAGTGAAGCCGGCAAGATCACCATCGGCACCAAGTTCGACCAGCCACTGTTCGGCCTCAAGGGACCGGACGGAACCCCCGTCGGCTTCGACGTCGAAATCGGCAAGCTCGTCGCCGCGAAGCTCGGCATCAAGCCCGACAACATCGAATGGGTCGAGACGGTTTCGGCCAACCGCGAACCGTTCATCCAGAACGGCCAGGTCGACATCGTCGTGGCGACGTACACGATCAACGACACCCGCAAGGAGGTCGTCTCGTTCGCCGGACCGTACTACGAAGCCGGCCAGGACCTGCTGGTGCTGAAGGGCAACCCGGAGAAGATCACCGGACCGGAAGACCTCGCCGGCAAGGCTGTCTGCAGCGTCAGCGGATCGACGTCGGAGAAGAACATCCAGCCGTACACGACCAACGTGCTCGCCAGCGACACCTACTCCAACTGCCTCGGCCCGCTGCGCAGCGGTGAAGTCGTCGCCGTGACCACGGACAACGTCATCCTGGCCGGCCTCGCCGACCAGAACGCCGGTGAGTTCGAGGTGCTGGACAAGCCGTTCACCAAGGAACCGTACGGTATCGGCCTGAAGAAGGACGACACCGAGTTCCGTGGCTTCATCAACGACGTGCTCGAGCAGTCGTTCAAGGACGGCTCGTGGGCCAAGGCCTGGGAGGCGACCGCCGGCAAGGTGCTCTCCACCCCGAAGCCGCCGACCCTGAACCGTTATTAGGGCCGCATGACCGCGGTGGCCCGTCCGGGACGGGCGGGCCACCGCGATCATTCCGTTGTTAAATCCGAAATCGTCAGTTCAACCAGAAGAGGAGGTGAGTTGTGGACGCAATCATTGAGAACCTGCCGTTGTTCCTTCAGGGTTTCTGGAACACGCTGAGCCTGCTCGTGCTCGCCGGCCTCGGCGCACTGGTCATCGGCATCGTCATCGCCGCCATGCGGATCTCGCCGGTCGGTTCATTCCGAGGATTCGCCACCGTCTATACCGAGGTGGTGCGCAACACCCCGCTGACCCTGGTCCTGTTCTTCTGCGCCACCCTCCTCCCGTACCTGAACTTCCAGCCCGGCTACTTCACCCTCGCGCTGATCGGGCTCACCGTGTACACCTCGCCGTTCGTGGCTGAGGCGCTCCGGTCCGGCGTGAACGGAGTCGCCATCGGCCAGGCCGAGGCCGCCAGGAGCATCGGACTCACGTTCGGGCAGACGCTCTCCTTCATCGTGATGCCGCAGGCCGTGCGGATGGTGATCCCGCCGCTGATCAACGTGTTCATCGCGCTCACCAAGAACACCTCCGTCGCCGGCGCGTTCTTCGTCTTCGAGCTGTTCGGCGCCGCCAAGCAGATCACCAATGAGCGTGGCGACGAGGTCATCGCCATCCTGCTCGCCGTGGCCTTCTTCTACCTCATCATCACCATCCCGCTCGGCCTCATCGCCGGCAGGATTGAAAAGAAGGTGGCGGTCCTCCGATGAGCACCTCAGTCCTCTACGACGCACCGGGCCCCAAGGCCAGGCAGCGCTCCCGGCTCATCTCCATCGTCGGCATCATCGTGATCGCCGCCGGACTGGTCGCCCTCATTCTCGCCCTGGGCGCTCCGAAGACCAGCGCCAACGGCGCCGTGCAACCGGGGCTCTGGGACCCCACCCGCTGGGACGTCTTCAACGACCTCCAGGTCTGGCGCACCCTCGGCCAGGGCGCGCTGAACACCCTCCGGATGGCCGCCGTCGCCGCAGTGATCGCGCTCGCCCTCGGCATCGTGTTCTCCTTCGGACGCGCATCGGAGAAAGCCTGGATCCGCCGACCCACGACCGTGATCCTCGAGTTCGTGCGCGGCATGCCGGTGCTGCTGATGATGCTCTTCATCCTGCTGGTGTTCTCGACCGGATCCTTCTGGGCCGGCGTGGCAGCCCTCTCCGTCTACAACGGGGCAATCATCGGGGAGGCGCTGCGGGCCGGCATCAAGTCGCTTCCCCGCGGCCAGCGCGAAGCCGGACTCGCGATCGGCCTCACTCCGATCGCCACCCGGTTCCGCATCGAGTTCCCCCAGGCGTTCCGCCAGATGCTCCCGATCATCATCGCCCAGCTCGTGGTGCTGCTGAAAGACACGTCGCTGTCGTTCGTCGTCGGCTACGACGAGCTGCTCCGCTCCGGCGTCTACAACCTCGCGAACTTCTTCGGCAACCGCTACGCGTTCTCGTTCTTCTTCGTCGTGCTCGCCATCTACCTCACGATGAACCTGTTGTTGTCCTGGCTTGCCCGGGTGATTGCGCGGCGCACCGGATCCAAGGCGGGCAAGGTCACCCCAGTGGATGTCACGGTGGTCGACTCCGCGTTGGCCGGCAGCGGCACCCCCGGCGGCGCCCTCGGCGGCGGGACGGGCCCGGGCACGCACTAAACTTGGGCCTTGTGTCTGAGCCTCTGAACAGCGATCCCTCCGCGCCCACCGAACCACCCGCCATCACCGAAGCCGCGGTCAACTCCGCCGTCGACGCCGCCCTGGTCGCGATCGACGCCGCCGGAGACTCGGCCGCATTGAAGACCGTGCGCGCCGCCCACGCAGGGGAGACGTCGCCGTTGGCGAAGCTCAACGGCCTGATGCGGAGCGTGCCGAACGACCAGAAGGCGGCGGCAGGCAAGCTGGTCGGGTCAGCCCGCGGCCGGGTCACCCAGGCTCTCGCCGCACGCGAGGCAGTGATCCTCGAGGCCGAGGCCCGGGCGCAGCTCGCCGCCGAGACAGTGGACGTGACCGCGGCGCCCTCACTCTGGCAGGCCGGCGCGCGGCATCCGCTGACCCTGTTGCAGGAACGCGTCGCCGACGTGTTCGTCGGCATGGGCTGGGAGATGGCAGAGGGGCCGGAGCTTGAGAGCGAATGGTTCAACTTCGACGCCCTCAACTTCGACGAGGACCACCCGGCCCGCGCCATGCAGGACACCTTCTTCACCGAACCGACCAGCGCGCACCTGGTGCTCCGCACGCACACCTCCCCGGTGCAGTTGCGCGCCCTGCTCAGCCGGGAACTTCCGGTCTACGTCGTCGCGCCCGGGCGCGTCTATCGCACCGACGAGCTCGACGCCACGCACACACCGGTGTTCCACCAGATCGAGGGCATCGCCATCGACAAGGGCCTCACCATGGCGCACCTGCGCGGCACGCTCGACCACTTCGTCAAGGCCATGTTCGGCGACGAGGCCAAGGTGCGGCTGCGCCCCAACTACTTCCCGTTCACCGAGCCGAGCGCCGAGCTCGACCTCTGGCACCCCACCTTCTCGGGTGGCGCGCGCTGGATCGAGTGGGGCGGCTGCGGCATGGTCAATGCCAACGTGCTGCGCTCGGCCGGGATCGACCCCGACGTGTACTCCGGATTCGCATTCGGCGTCGGAGTCGAACGAGCACTGATGTTCCGAAACGATGTGAAGGATATGCGCGACATGGTCGAGGGTGATGTTCGGTTCAGCCAGCAGTACGGGATGGCCGTCTGATGCGCGTACCCCTGAGCTGGCTCGCCGAATACGTTGACCTCGAGCCCGGCACCACCCCGGAGGACGTGCACGCCGCCCTCGTCAGCGTCGGCCTGGAAGAGGAGGCGATCCACCGGTTCGAACTCTCCGGCCCGATCGTCGTCGGCCAGGTGCTCGAGTACGTCGACGAACCGCAGTCCAACGGCAAGACCATCCGCTGGTGCCAGGTGCGCGTCGCGCCAGAGGGCGTCGACACCGCCGCCGACGGCGGACCGGCAGTCCACGGCATCGTCTGCGGCGCCCACAACTTCATCACCGGCGACAAGGTCGTCGTGACCTTGCCCGGTTCGGTGCTGCCCGGCCCGTTCCCGATCGCCGCCCGCACGACCTACGGCCATGTCTCCGACGGCATGATCGCCTCGGCCCGCGAACTCGGCCTGGGCGAGGAACACGACGGCATCCTGCGGCTGACGACCCTCGGACTCGACCCCGAGGTCGGAGCGGATGCGATCAGCCTGCTCGGCCTGGACGACGCGGCAGTCGAGATCAACGTCACCCCCGACCGGGGTTACGCGTTCTCGATCCGCGGGGTGGCGCGCGAGTACTCGCACGCCACCGGCGCCGACTTCCGCGACCCGGCCCTCGCGGTGCCGCCGATCACCGTCGCCTCCGAATTCCCGGTGACCATCGACGACCAGGCCCCCGTCCGCGGGCACGTCGGCGCGACGGTCTTCGTCACCCGGGTCGTTCGCGGAGTCGACCCGACCCGGCCGACCCCGGCCTGGATGATCGCCCGCCTGAAGCTCGCCGGCATCCGCTCGATCTCGCTGGTCGTGGATATCACCAACTACGTGATGCTCGAACTCGGCCAGCCGGTTCACGGCTACGACCTCGACAAGCTGAGCGGCGGCATCACTGTGCGCCGAGCCGGCGCGGGGGAGAAGCTCACCACGCTCGATGACGTGACGCGCACCCTCAGCGCCGAAGACCTGCTGATCACCGACGACTCCGGTCCGATCGGCCTGGCCGGCGTGATGGGCGGTGCGACCACCGAGATCGGGGACGGCACCACGAACGTGTTGGTCGAGGCCGCGAACTTCGACCCGGTGTCGATCGCCCGTACCGCCCGCCGGCACAAACTGCCGAGCGAAGCCTCCAAGCGCTTCGAGCGGGGCGTCGACCCGTCGGTCGCGGTGGTCGCCGCGGCCCGGGTGGTGCAGCTGCTGGTGGAGCTGGCAGGGGGAGTCGCCGACGACCTCGGGTCGCTGCACGATGCGACACCCGAAGTGCAGCCGATCGACCTGCCGCTGGGCTTCATCTCCGGGCTGATCGGCCTCGAGTACACCCGTGACGAGGTGCGCGAGTCGCTCGCCGAGATCGGCGCGTCACTGACCGAGACCCCCACCGGCCTCGCCGTCACCCCGCCGAGCTGGCGGCCCGACCTCACCGACAAGTGGACACTCGCCGAAGAGGTAGCTCGGATCGTCGGTTACGACCGCATCCCGTCCGTGCTTCCCGTGGCGCCGCCCGGGCGTGGCCTCACCCGCACCCAGACCCTGCGGCGCACCGTGGCGAACACGCTGGCGTCGTCCGGGCACACCGAGGTGCTCGCGTACCCGTTCGTGTCGGAGAAGGCGAACGACCTGTTCGGGGCGGCATCCGTCGTTGCCGGCGCTGCTCGTGCCGGGGTTCCGCAGGTGCGCGTCGCCAACCCGCTCGACGGCGAGGCGCCGTTCCTCCGCACCTCGATCCTGCCCGGGCTGCTCCAGATCGCCCACCGCAACCGCTCCCGCGGCCTCACCGACCTCGCGGTGTTCGAGATGGGCACGGTATTCCGCCCCGTCGCGGGCGTGGAGTACGGTGCCGCCGTCGTGCCACCCGGTGCTGTGCGCCCGAGCGCCGAACTCGAGGCCGAGCTGAACGCGGGCATCCCGCCGCAGCCGCTCTCTGTCGGCGTGGTCTTCACCGGCAACGCGGTGCGCCACCAGCCCGGCCAGCCGCCGATCGCCGCCGGCTGGACCGACGCCATCGCCGCGGTGCGCCAGGTCGCCCTCGCCACCGGTGTCAGTATCGAGGTGCGCCAGGGCGCGCACCAGGCGATGCACCCCGGTCGCACCGCCGAACTGTTCGTGACAACGGATGCCGGCGAGCAGGTCGTCGGCTACGCCGGCGAGCTGCTGCCCACCGTCGCGCACGAGTTCGACCTCCCGTCGGTGGTCGGCGTCGCCGAACTCGACCTCTCCGCCGTCATGGCGGAGGCCGGCCGCTTGATCACGGCCACCCCGATCGAGACCATGCCGGCCGCCACGCAGGACCTCTCGCTCGTCGTCGATGCCGCCGTACCGGCCGGGGACGTGCTCGCCGCCGTCATCGACGGGGGAGGCGCGTTGCTTGAGCGAGCGGACCTCGTCGACGACTACCGTGGCACCGGCGTTCCCGCCGGCAAGAAGTCGCTCACCTTCGCCCTGCGGTTCCGGGCGCACGACCGCACCCTCACTGCTGCAGAGGCGAGCGACGCGAAGCTCGCCGGCGTGGCCGCGGCGGCCGAGCGTTTCGGGGCGACGCTCCGCGAGTAGCCGCTGGCGGGCGCCTTGGGCGCCCGCCGCGGCATCCGCGCGCGCGCTTTTCCGCCGCCCGCTTCCGCCGCCCGCTTTTCCGTCGCGCTGAGGATTTGACCACGCGCGCATGGCAGGCCCTCCGCGCGTGGTCAGATCCTCAGCGCGAACGACATCCGGCACGGCTCGATGGAGGGCGGATGCCCGCCGCATGCCCCGAGCGGATGCCCCGCGTAAGACCCCGCCGCGCCGCGCAGTAGATTTGTAGCATGACTCTTTCGGTGGCGGTCGCAGGCGCAAGCGGATACGCGGGCGGTGAACTGCTCCGGCTCCTGGCCGCGCACCCCGACCTCGAGGTGCGCACCGTCACCGCGAACAGCAACGCCGGGCAGCGCCTGGTCGACGTGCAGCCGCACCTTCGCTCCCTCGCGCACCTCACGCTCAGCGAGACCACACCGGAGACACTCGGCGGCCATGACGTCGTGTTCCTCGCGCTGCCGCACGGCAAGTCGGGCGCGCTCACCGAGCACCTGCCCGAGAACACCCTCGTCGTCGACTGCGGCGCCGACCACCGCCTCGAGAGCGAAGACGACTGGGCGGCGTTCTACGGCGGCGACTACTTCGGCGCCTGGGCCTACGGCGTGCCCGAGCTTCCGGTCGTCGGCGTAGGCGGATCCCAACGCGCCAACCTGCAGCACAGCAGGCGCATCGCCGCCCCCGGCTGCAACGCCAGCACCGTCGCGCTCGCGCTAGCACCCGGCATCCGCGCCAAGGTGATCGAGGAGCGCGACATCGTCGCCGTGCTCGCTGTCGGCCCATCCGGCGCGGGCAAGAGCCTGAAGCTGCCGAACCTGGCCGGCGAGGTGCTCGGCTCCGCCAACCCCTACGCGGTCGGCGGCACGCACCGGCACATCCCCGAGATCCAGCAGAGCCTCCGCTGGGCCGGCGCCACCAACCCCACCCTCTCGTTCACGCCGGTGATCGTGCCGATGTCCCGCGGCATCCTGGCCACCTCCACCGCGCGCCTCACGCCCGGCGCCACCCCGGCAGACGTCCGCAACGCCTGGGAACGCGCCTACGCCGACGAGCCGTTCGTGCACCTGCTGCCCGAGGGCCACTTCCCGCGCACCGCCGACGTGCTCGGCGCAAACACCGCACTGATCGGCCTGGCCGTCGATGAAGCCGCGGGCCGGGTGGTCACGGTCACCGCCGTCGACAACCTCACCAAGGGCACCGCCGGCGCCGCGATCCAGTCCGCCAACATCGCCCTCGGCCTGCCCGAAACGGCCGGCCTCAGCACGAATGGAGTAGCCCCGTGAGCGTCACCGCCCCCGCCGGATTCGCCGCAGCCGGCGCCACGGCCGGCCTCAAGAAGTCAGGCGGCCTCGACCTCGCCCTGGTGCAGAACCGAGGTCCGCTGCAGAGTGCCGCCACGGTCTTCACCAGCAACCGGTGCCTGGCCAATCCGGTGATCTGGAGCCAGCAGGTCATGGGCGACGGCCAGGTCAGCGCCATCGTGCTGAACTCCGGCGGCGCCAACTGCTACACCGGCAGAGCGGGCTTCCAGACCACCCACGCCACCGCCGAATACGTCGCCGAGCAGCTCGGCATCTCCTCCGGCGACGTGCTGGTCTGCTCCACCGGCCTGATCGGCGAGCAACTCGATCTCGGGAAGCTGAAGACCGGCATCCGTGCGGCCTCTGCCGCCCTGACAACGGATGCCGCCACCAGCGCCGAGTCGGGCCTGGCGGCCGCGCAGGCGATCATGACCACCGACACCCGCGCGAAGCAGTCCGAGTACCGGTCGCCGACCGGCTGGACCATCGGCGGCATGGCCAAGGGCGCCGGCATGCTCGCACCCGGACTGGCGACCATGCTCGTGGTGATCACCACCGACGCGCACCTCACCTCGCCGCAGCTCGACGTCGCCCTCCGCGCCGCCACCCGCATCACCTTCGACCGCCTTGACTCCGACGGCTGCATGTCCACCAACGACACCGTCAGCCTCCTGGCCTCCGGCGCCAGCGGCATCGAGGCCGACCTCACCGAGTTCACGGACGCCCTCACCGCCCTCTGCGCGGACCTCACCCTCCAGCTCCAGGGCGACGCCGAGGGCGCCTCCCACGACGTCGCGATCGAAGTGCGAAACGCCGCCACCGAAGACGAGGCCGTCATCGTGGCCCGCGCCGTCTCCCGCAGCAACCTGTTCAAGGCCGCCATCTACGGCAACGACCCCAACTGGGGCCGGGTCCTCGCCGCCGTCGGCACCACGGATGCGACCTTCGACCCGTACAACATCGACGTTGCCATCAACGGGGTGCAGGTATGCAGCGGCGGGGAACCGGACCAACCGCGTGACCTGGTGGACCTCACGCCGCGCGCGGCATCCGTTGTGATCGACCTGCACGCCGGACACGCCATGGCGACGGTATGGACCAACGACCTCACCCACGACTACGTCGAAGAGAACAGCGCGTACTCCAGCTGATGGGCGACGACCAGACCGAAACCGTCAGCCAGGCCGAAGCCGCAGTCAAGGCGGCGGTGCTCATTGAATCGCTGCCGTGGCTGAAGCGCTTCCACGACCAGATCATCGTGGTCAAGTTCGGCGGGAACGCCATGGTCAGCGAAGCCCTGCAGCGCGCCTTCGCCGAGGACATGGTGTACCTCAGGTACGCCGGCATCCGCCCGGTCGTGGTGCACGGCGGCGGCCCGCAGATCTCGGCGATGCTCGAACGGCTCGGCATCCAGAGCGAGTTCCGCGGCGGCTATCGCGTGACCACGCCGGAAGCCATGGACGTGGTGCGGATGGTGCTCACGGGGCAGATCAACCGCGACCTGGTCGGCCACATCAACGAGCACGGTCCGCTCGCCGCCGGGCTTTCCGGTGAAGATGCCGGACTCTTCCAGGGCCGTAGGCGCGGTGTGGTCGTCGACGGCGAAGAGGTCGACCTGGGCCTGGTCGGCGACGTCGTCGGGGTGGACCCCGAGGCCGTTCACGCCCAACTGGCCGCGGGCCGGATCCCGGTGGTGTCCTCCATCGCCCCTGACACGGATGTCCCGGGCCAGTCCTTGAACGTCAACGCGGATGCCGCGGCGGCGGCCCTCGCGGTCGCGCTCGGTGCCGCGAAGCTCGTGATCCTCACCGATGTCGCCGGACTGTACAGCGACTGGCCGAACCGGGACTCGCTGGTGTCGATGATCAACGCCGACGCGCTCACCGAGCTGCTGCCGAGCCTTGAGTCCGGGATGATCCCCAAGATGACCGCCTGCCTCGACGCGGTCAACGGTGGCGTCGCCAAGGCCGCGATCATCGACGGCCGGGTGCCGCACTCGATCCTGCTGGAGATCTTCACCCAGAGCGGTATCGGCACCGAAGTCGTCAGGGCAGAACCAACAGCGCCCGCAGAACCAGTAGAGAAAGTGGAGTCGTAATGACAACCTGGCAGGACCGCTACGGCGCCTCGATGATGCGCACGGTCGGAATCCCGCTGGCGCTGCTGGTGCGCGGCCAGGGATGCTACGTCTGGGATGACGAGGGCACTGAATATCTCGACTTCCTGGCCGGCATCGCGGTGAATTCGCTCGGCCACGCCCACCCCGAGGTCGTCGCCGCGGTCAGCGAGCAGATCGCCACAGTGGCCCACGTGTCCAACTACTTCGCATCGCCACCGCAGATCGAGCTGGCCGAACGACTGAAACGCCTCACCGGCGCCGGCGACCCCGGCCGGGCCTACTTCTGCAACTCCGGGGCCGAAGCAAACGAGGCGGCGTTCAAACTGGCCCGGCTGAACACGCACGGTCTGAACACCGACCGGAGTACGGCATCCGTCGCCCCGGGTCCCCGCACGCGCATCATCGCACTGCACAACTCCTTCCACGGCCGCACCATGGGCGCGCTCGCCCTCACCGGCAAGCCGCAGCTGCGTGAGGCCTTCGAGCCGGTTCCCGGCGGGGTCGAGCACATCGACAGCACCATCGACGGGCTCGAGGCCGCGATCGACGACACCGTCGCCGCGCTGTTCCTCGAGCCGGTCAAGGGCGAGGCGGGCGTGATCGACCTGCCCGACGGCTATCTCGCTCGCGCCCGCGACCTGTGCACGAAGCACGGCGTACTGCTGATCCTGGACGAGATCCAGACCGGCATCGGCCGTACCGGCGCCTGGTTCGGCTACCAGCACGCCGGTATCCTCCCCGATGCCGTCACCCTCGCAAAGGGGCTCGGCGGGGGAGTGCCGATCGGCGCCCTGGTGACGTTCGGCGCGGCGTCCGACCTGTTCACCCGCGGGCAGCACGGCAGCACCTATGGCGGGAACCCGCTGGTGACCGCCGCCGCCAATACCGTGCTCAACGTCATCGAGCGCGACAACCTGGTCGAGAACGCCCGGGTGCGCGGGGACCAGCTGCGGGACATCGTCGCCCGGCTCGACTCGCCGCTGATCACCGATGTGCGCGGGCAGGGCCTATTGATCGGGCTGGGCTTGGCCGAACCGGTCGCGGTGCGGCTGGTCGCGGAGGCGATGAAGCACGGTCTGATCATCAACGCGGCCAACGAGACCAGCATTCGCCTGGCTCCGCCGCTCGTGGTCGGCGACGCCGAACTGGCCGAATTCGAACGACGATTCGGGCTCGCACTGGCCAGCCTCTAGAGTTGAGGAATCCCACAAACCCAGCTGAAAGCGACACCGTGACCCGCCATTTCCTGCGCGACGACGACCTCTCACCGGCCGAACAGGCCGAGATCCTCGATCTGGCCCTGGAACTGAAGCGAGACCGATTCGCGGTGCGCCCGCTCGACGGGCCGCAGACCGTCGCCGTCATCTTCGACAAGTCGTCCACCCGCACCCGGCTCTCATTCGCCGTCGGCATCGCGGACCTCGGCGGCTCCCCGCTGATCATCCAGACCGCGAGCAGCCAGCTCGGCGGCAAGGAGACCGCCTCCGACACGGCCCGGGTGATGGAACGCCAGGTCGCCGCGATCGTCTGGCGCACCTTCGGGCAGGCCGGGCTCGAAGAGATGGCGAACGGTACCACCGTCCCCGTCGTCAACGCGCTCTCCGACGACTTCCACCCGTGCCAGCTGCTGGCCGACCTGCTCACCATCCGTGAGCACCGCGGCGCACTTGCCGGGCTCACCGTCGCCTTCCTCGGTGACGGCGCCAGCAACATGGCGCAGTCATACCTCCTGGCCGGCGCGACGGCCGGCATGCATGTACGGGTGGCCGCCCCGGCCGAGTATGCACCGGATGCCCAGGTCGTGACGGATGCCGCCGCGATCGCCGCGGAGACCCACGGCTCGGTCACCGTCTTCACCGATCCCAACGACGCCGTAGCCGGCGTTGACGTCGTGGTGACCGACACCTGGGTGTCGATGGGCAAGGAGGAGGAGAAGGCAGCGCGCCTGGACACCTTCGGCGCGTACCGGGTGGACGAGGCGATGCTGTCCCGCGCCAAGACCGACGCCCTCTTCCTGCACTGCCTCCCCGCCGACCGCGGCTACGAGGTGTCGGCCGAGGTGCTCGACGGCCCGCAGAGCGTCATCTGGGATGAGGCCGAGAACCGGCTGCACGCCCAGAAGGCCCTCCTGGTGTGGCTGCTGGAGAAGAACACCGACACGACGACGGGTGCCCGCAATGCCTGAGAACAACGACATCGCCAACCCGGCCGATAACACGGTCGTCAACCGCGCCGGCGAGGCCGGCTCCCTCTGGGGCGGCCGTTTTGCCGGCGGACCGTCACCCGAGCTGGCGCGACTGAGCAAGTCCACCCACTTCGACTGGCAGCTGGCTGAATACGACCTCCGCGGTTCGCGGGCCCACGCCCGCGCGCTGGCGGCGGCCGGGTACCTCAGCAACGACGAGCTGGCCGGCATGGTTGATGCGCTCGACGTCCTCGAACAGGCTGTCGTCGATGGCCGGTTCACGCCCGCCGAGACCGACGAAGACGTCCACTCGGCGCTCGAACGTGGCCTCATCGACATCGCTGGGGCCGACCTGGGAGGCAAGCTGCGGGCCGGCCGCAGCCGGAATGACCAGATCGCCACCCTCATCCGCTTACTGCTGCGTGACCACGCGGCCACCATCGCGCGACTGGTGATCGACCTGATCGACGCCCTCGCCGCCCAGGCCGAGGAGCACGCCGACGCGATCATGCCCGGCCGCACCCACCTGCAGCACGCACAACCGGTGCTCCTCGCCCACCACCTGCTCGCGCACTGCTGGCCGCTCGTGCGCAACCTTGACCGGTTCGCGGACTGGAGCAAGCGCGCCGACTTCTCGCCCTACGGTTCAGGGGCCCTGGCCGGCAACACCCTCGGACTCGACGCGAAGCTGGTGGCGACGGACCTCGGTTTCGGTGGGGTGGTGGAGAACTCGATCGACGGCACCGCCAGCCGCGACCTGACCGCGGAGTTCGCGTACATCACTGCCCAACTCGGCATCGATCTCTCCCGCCTCGCCGAGGAGATCATCATCTGGAACACCCGCGAATTCGGCTTCGTCACCCTCGATGACGCGTACTCCACGGGGTCGTCGATCATGCCGCAGAAGAAGAACCCCGACATCGCCGAGCTCGCGCGCGGCAAGTCCGGCCGGCTGATCGGCAACCTCACCGGCCTGCTGACCACGCTCAAGGGCCTCCCGCTGGCCTACAACCGCGACCTGCAGGAGGATAAGGAATCCGTCTTCGACTCGATCGAAACCCTCGAAGTGCTGCTGCCCGCCTTCACCGGTATGGTCGCGACGCTGCGTTTCCACACCGAACGCATGGCCGAGCTGGCCCCGCAGGGTTTCTCCCTGGCAACGGATGTCGCGGAGTGGCTGGTCAAACGCCACGTCACCTTCCGTGACGCACACGAGATCACCGGCGCGCTGGTGAAATACGCGGAAGACCACGACCTCGAGCTGCAGCAGGTGGACGACGCCGCGCTCGAGGCCATCTCACCGCACCTGACCCCGGATGTGCGCGACGTGCTCACCATCCGCGGGTCAGTGGAGAGCCGCAACGGCGTCGGCGGAACCGCACCGGTGCGCGTCGCCGAGCAGCGGGCCGCCCTGGTCGAGCGAGTGCGCGGACTGGCTGCCGCGCTCACACCATGATGCGGGTCAGCGTCCGATGACGTTCGATCGCACCCTGCTTGAGCGACCGGCGCCTGAGGTCGCGCCGCTCCTGCTCGGTGCGGTCCTAACCCACGACGACGTTGCGGTGCGGATCACCGAGGTCGAAGCCTACGTCGGTGACGGCGTCGACCCGGGCTCGCACGCGTTCCGCGGCCTGACCGCGCGCAACTCGAGCATGTACGGGCCGCCCGGGCATTTGTACGCGTACTTCACCTACGGCATGCACACGTGCGCCAACATCGTGTGCTCGCCCGAGGGGCAGCCCTCCGGCTGCCTGGTCCGGGCGGGTGAGGTCGTCTCCGGCATCGAGGCTGCCCGGGAGAGGCGCTTCACCTCGCGCAGCGACCACGACCTGGCCCGCGGACCGGCCCGCCTCACTGTCGCGCTCGGCATCGTGCTGTCGGACAACGGCGCCGACCTCAACCAGCAGCCGTTCGACCTGGTCCTGGCCGACAGCCCGGCCGAGTATCTCGCGGGGCCGCGCACCGGTATCAACGGCGCTGGGGGGAGCAAGCAGTTCCCCTGGCGGTTCTGGATTCCCGGCGAGCCGAGCGTGTCACCCTACAAGCGGCATCCCAAGCTGCCCCGCTGACGCCGCCGCTGACGATCGCCCCTTGGCCCCTTGGCCCCTTGGCCCCTTGGCCCCTTGGCCCCTTGGCCCCCTGACCCCTTGGTCCCCACTCTTCACTCTTCGCCCGCTCCCTGCTCGCCGCCCGCTCCCTGCCCGCTCCCTGCTCGCCGCCGTGCCGGTGCGCTGTTGCGCCTGGGCATTTCCGTTCGCGCTGAGGATCTGACCACGCGCGGTGGGCCTGCCATCCGCGTGTGGTCAAATCCTCAGCGCGAGGGACAGAGTGAGGGGCGAACGGGGCGCGGGCGAAGGGGCGTGGAGGCTGCAGGGTCACGGGGGCAGGGGCGTGGAGGCTGCAGGGTCACGGGACGAAGCGACGAAGCGACGACCGGGGGAAGGCTGGCGGGTGAGCGGATGCCGCTGTGCCGCAGGTCAAGACGTGGCGAGCTGCACCAGGGCGGCGCAGGCGCTCGCCCAGATCAGGCTCGCGAACGTGCCGATGATGAATCGCTCGCGTGCCTCGGAGGCGGCCAGTTCGGTGAACCGGCCGACACCCTTGATCGCCACGATCACGGCGATGGCCTCGGGGAAGCCGGCCAGAATGGCGCCGGCCAGGGCGAATCGTTCGAGCATGCCGATCGCGAGTCCGCCGCGGAGCACCTCGTGCACCCCGGGCTCCGGCAGCAGGCCCTCTCTTCCCGCGCCGCCCGTGACCGGAATCCCGCCCTCGTTCTCCACCATGATGCCGCCGTGGGTGCCGGGCGCCACCGTGTTCTTGGTCGCGAGCTTCAATACGAGCACCGCCATCGGGCCGCCGCCGACGACGGCCAGCGCGAGCGCGAGCATCCCGAGCACGATGCTCAGGTTGGTCTCCCCGCGGGGCGCGGGCACCACCGCGATGAACAACGCGGCCGCGAGGGCACCGGCGGAGATGATCGCGTACATCCGCTTCTCCAGCCGGAAGGCCAGCACCGCGAAGACGAGCGATCCCGCGGTCACCAGCAACAACAGGAGCCAGTACAGGTAGCTGAGCAGCGGGAAATAGGTCATTCGGCTGGTTCCGTTTCGGTCGTAGCGCGATCGAGGTTCTCCAGCAGCCTAACCAAGCCCGGCCGCGCTGACTCCTCGACTCTCCACATGGCCGATTTAACCCGCTGGCTCACCGCGGCGGTGGTGACCCCCAGCCGACCGGCGGCCTCGGACTGGTTGTGGCCGCGTTCCAGGAGGTCCACCGCCTCCCAGCCTTCCGGGCTCCGGCGCCCGCGGAGCAGCAGCAGCATCGAGATGAGGGCGTCGATTTCGCCGGGGGAGAGCAGCGTCGCGGCACCGCCGCCACCCGCGGCACCGCCGCCACCCGCGGCACCGCCGCCACCCGCGGCACCGCCGCCACCCGCGGCACCGCCGGCACCGCCGGATCCGTCCGAGCCGCCACCCGACACCTCGAGCGCGAACCGCGCATCCGTCTTCTTCGACCGGTTGACGGCATCCCGGGCGGCGATGAATGCGCCGCCGGTCGCTTGCCGGGTAGCGGCGGGAAGGGGAGTGCGCACACCGCCGACGCCCAGGCCGGTACTCCAACGCCCGGTGCGATGGATCGTGAGCACCGTGTCGAACGCGGCGCGGGCATCCGCTGTGATGATCTGGATCTCGTCGCCTGACGTCTGGTCCGGCGGGAGTTCGAATGATTCGCCGAACCTGGCGCTGAGTTCGGCGATGAGCTCACCGGCGCGGTCACGGTCGTTGCGACTGTCGATCTGGTCAGCGGTGATCACGAACATGGTTAAGCCTCCGTCCTACATGCAGCTTAGTAAAGGCTAGAGCCTAAATCAATATCGAGTTAGCCCACAGCCTTTATCAAGCGGATGCCCGCACACGCTCCCGACGCCCCGCCGCTGGTAATCTGGCGAGGTGTCAGACCCAGCGATCCTCGCCCAGCAGTCCAACGATCCCTCCTTCGACGATGTCTGGGAGGAGATCAACTGGCGCGGCCTGGTGCACGTCTCCACCGACGCGGCCGAGCTGAAGGAGCTTCTCTCGGGGGACCCGATCACCTACTACTGCGGTTTCGACCCCACCGCCCCCAGCCTGCACCTCGGCAACCTGGTGCAGATTCTGCTGCTGCGACGGCTGCAACTGGCCGGCCATCGGCCGCTGGGGCTGGTCGGCGGCTCCACCGGACTGATCGGCGACCCGCGCCCGACCGCCGAGCGCACCCTCAACACCAAGGACGTCGTCGCCGAGTGGGTCGGCTACCTCCAAAGCCAGGTGGCGCGGTTCCTGAGCTCGGAAGGTGACAACGCCGTCACCCTGGTCAACAACCTCGACTGGACAGCGCCCCTGTCGGCGATCGACTTCCTCCGCGACATCGGCAAGTACTACCGCGTCGGCACCATGCTCAAGAAGGACGCCGTGAGCGCGCGGCTCAACTCGGACGCCGGCATCAGCTACACCGAATTCAGCTACCAGATCCTGCAGGGGATGGACTACCTCGAGTTGTTCCGCAGCTACGACTGCGTGCTGCAGACCGGCGGAAGCGACCAGTGGGGCAACCTCACCAGCGGCACCGACCTCATCCATCGCGCTGAGGGGGAGAGCGTGCACGCGATCGGCACCCCGCTCATCACCAACAGCGACGGCACCAAGTTCGGCAAGAGCGAGGGCAACGCCATCTGGCTCGACCCCGCGCTCACCAGCCCGTACGCGTTCTACCAGTTCTGGGTCAACACCGGGGACCTGGACGTCATCGACCGGCTGAAGATCTTCACCTTCCTGCCGCGCATCGAAATCGACCGCCTCGAACAGGCAGTGGCCACTGAACCGTTCAAACGCGAGGCCCAGCGAACGTTGGCGTGGGAGGTCACCAGCCTCGTACACGGTGAGGGCGCAACGGATGCCGCGATCCGCGCCGCGGGGGCCCTGTTCGGCCAGGGGGAGCTCGGCGATCTCGACCAGGCCACCCTGGAGGCGGCGCTTCGGGAACTCCCGAACACCACGACCGCCCCGCATGCGCCGGTGGCGCAGCTGCTGGTGGACACCGCACTCAGCAGCAGCCTCAGCGAAGCGCGGCGGGCGATCTCCCAGGGAGGCGTCTACCTCAACAACGTGAAGGTGTCCAGCGACGAGGACACCATCGAGGGGTCAGTGCTCCCCGGCGGGTTCGCCGTGCTGCGTCGCGGCAAGAAGACGCTGGCCGGCGTCTTCGTGGAGTAGCCGCGACCGCGGAGCGGGCCGCGACACGCCCGGGCTGCAAGCACAATTTGCGGGCCCCCCGGAATCCGCGTAATGTCATCTCTTGTCACCCCAAAGGTGCGGGAAGCGGAAAGCTTCTCGGCCTCAAGCGGGGGCCATCCCAGGTAAGAAACAAGCGAAGATATTCGCCCGATTCTACTTGATGAGTTGTGAAGACGGCACCACTAGCTGGGGCCCGGACACAACGGAAAAGCTACATACGTAACACAGGAAGTGCCCCGGAGCGACAGCCGTAAGGCCTGAAGTCGGGTGCGTCCGATCCTTGAGAACTCAACAGCGTGCACAATGTCAAATGCCAAAAACCTCGTTCGTAGGGCTCCTTTCTAGGGGGTACCGCGTATGAGATTCCTTTGGAAAACATTTAAACAACAAAGCAAGTCAGTAATGATTTGTTCTGTCAGTTTCAAACTTGTGTCTGGTTCGCCTATTCCGGCGGCTGGGCACTCTAGATGTGCCGGTCACTTCGGTGGTCGTGCAATCAAACATTTACGGAGAGTTTGATCCTGGCTC
>NZ_JBFRFS010000015.1:0-88268 GCF_052114945.1 Glaciibacter sp. 2TAF33 | reverse complement strand
TCAGCGACCAGGATCTGCGCGTGCCGGTACCCGGCGTCCCCCGCCGCCAGGGCGGCGAGGGTGTCGGGGAGGGTATGCACCAGGGCCCGGGACTCCTCGAGCAGGTTCTCCGCGGACGGCGCCGGGAGCCGCAGCCCGCACCCGAGTTCCGCGACCAGCGACCGGCGGGCGATCACCGGACTCAACACCGACACCCCGCGGTCACGTTCGCTGTGGGCCCGGACCGCGTCGATCGCGACCGCCCGCGCCGCGAACGCGGCAGCCACCACCCGGTCCGCGTCGAACACCGCGTCCAGCAGCCGGCACTGCTCATCCAGGAACACCGCCCCCGGCGACAACCCGACAGCACCCGAAACGCCGGCGACGCGCGGGACGGCGTCGGGCGGGGCGGTGGTGTCGGTCCGGGTGCCTGAAATGGGGTCGACAGGAGCGCCGGGCCGGCTGCCGGTCGTGGTGTCAGGCCGGGTGCCTGAAATGGGGAAGGCAGGAGCGTCGGGCCGGGTGTCTGTAATGGGGTCGGCATGAGCGTTGGGCCAAGGCCCGGTGTCGGCGGGGACGCCCGGCTGCGTGCCGGTCGCGATGTCGGGCGGGGGCGGAGCCGGTCGATGCCGGCCGGGTGGGACTGGTGTGTTTTCCATGCACCCAGCGTCTCACCTACCACCGACATTCCAACGCTCGAAAATGGCCTCTGACCAGCACCGGTGGATAACTTTCGGAAGTATTTCGCCTGTGGATAAGTCGTTCCGCCGCGACAGCGCGAGGCAGTTCGCGGCAGTGCGCGGCTGTGCGCGGCTGTGCGCGGCAGGGCGAGGCAGTGCCATACAGTGCGAGGCAGCGTGAGGCAGTGCGCCGAAGAGCGATCAGCGCGATGGAGAAACGCGGCGCAGTCCAACCGACGTGATGATCGGCTCCCGCTGGCCCCCGGAATGCACGACGTCCGTCCCATCAACGGTGAGCTGGCTGGCGTGGCACCGGAGGGCGGCCTCGACCGTGTGGCGTTGATGGTCGAGCTCGAACCAGTCGACGCCAGCGTCGGGTGCATGCACCAGCTCCGCGAACGGCGTGCCAGTTGCGAGGGCTGCCTCCAACGCCGCCTCGCGCGTGCGCACGTGGTCAGGATGCCCGTACCCGCCTTCGGAGTCGTAACTGATGACCAACGATGGCTTCTCGGCGGCGATCAGTGCAGCAACGTCGCCCGCCACCTCATCGAGCGCGGCAGCGCAGAGGGAGTCCTCCGTCGCATCCGCTGCAGGTCCGGCCAGTCCGGGCGCGATCCATGACATCCCGGAGTCCCGGTACCGCCGCGGCGCTAGCCCCGCCGCGCGTGCCGGCGCCTCACCGAGCCAGTAGTGCGCCGTGATGCCCAGCCGGGACACCGCACCGGCGAGTTCCCGGTCGCGTTCGTGAGCAAGGGCATCCGCTCCGGAGATATACGGCAGCGAGCCGGGGACGACTTCGCCGCGTTCGCCGCGTGAGGCGGTGAGGAGGGTGACCTGGATACCGTGGTCCTCCAGTTCGGCGATCAACCCGCCGGAGGTGAGGGTCTCATCGTCCGGATGGGCGTGGGCGAACAACACAGAAGTGACGCCGGCAAGAACGCCATCGGTGGCGTTGACGAGGGTCACCCGCGCGCTCCCGGGGAATCGGCCAGCACGGAGTCGTAGACGGCGAGGGTCTGAGTTGCCGTTCGGTCCCAGGTGAACTGAAGTGCCCGCTCGTGGCCGGCGGTGCCGAGGCGGGCGGCGAGGGCCTCGTCGTCGAGGATGCTCCCTACGGCCTCGGCCCAGCCGCTCACTTTCCGGGAATCCACGAGCACGCCGGTCACGCCATTCTGGACGGCTTCAGTTAGGCCACCGGATGCCGCGGCCACGACCGGAATACCGCTCGCGGCCGCCTCCAGGGCCACCAGGCCGAACGTCTCAGAGTGTGACGGAACCAGGAGCATTCGTGCACCGCGGAACAGGGCGGCGAGACCCTCCCTGGATTGCGGGCCGGCGAAGCGCACCCGGTCGGCGACCCCGCGCCGCTCGGCCAGGGCATGCAGTTCCGCCGGGTAGTGATCGTATCCGGTGGTCGGGCCGCCGGCGATGACGAGCTTGGGGCGATCGGCGGCCGGGAGGGCCGCGATGACCTCGATCGCGAGGTCAAGGCCCTTCAACGGCTCGAGGCGGGCGGCGGCGACCAGATATCCGGGCCGGGAGGTCGGGCGCGCAGGTGCGGGGGAGAAGAGCACCGTGTCCACGCCGGGCGGCACGACGAACACGCGAGACGGGCTCGCGCCGAGCCGCGCGACAACGGTCGCCCGTTCGGATTCACTGACCGCGAGGGCCGCATCGGACTCGCGCGCCAGCCGGGCCTCGCCGAGCATCCGTCCTGGCGATTCCGGGCGTTCTCCCTCCGATAGCGGTGTCGCGACGGCGGCGGCAATGCTGTGGAAGCTTTGCACGTGCGGAACCCCGGCCCGCCGTGCGAACGGCAGTGCGGCCATCCCGGAGAACCAGTGATGCGAGTGGACAATGTCATACGGCGCGAGTGCCTGCATGGCCCTGCCGAAGTCGTCAATGTACTGCTCGTGGTCGCCCTTGACGCGACGTTCGATGGGCCCCGCAGTGAGAGACCGGAGCACAACACCCGGGGCGAGTTCGCGGTATGACGGCGTATCGGGCGCACTCCGTCGGGTGAGTATCTCCACCGAGTGGCCCAGGCCGGCCATGGCGAGTGCGGTGGCCCGGACGGCGACGTTCATCCCGCCGACATCCCCGGTGCCCGGGTCGTCGTCGGGAGACGTGTGCAGGCTGACCAGCGCGATTCGGAGGGACACGCCAAAAAGCTTAGGCGCAGCACACCGGCGTGGCTCCCAGGGTGAGCCCGGCGCAGAAGCTAATGCCGCCCGCCCGGCACCGTGATTCGTGCCAGGGCTGACTCGTCCCCGCTTCCAGGGACGACAATCACGAACTGCGAACCACTGGTCCAAACGCCGAGCCGAGCGGAACCCAGCGGCGTGAGCGGCGTGCGCGGAGTTCCTGCGGCGTCCGTCAGTACCAGGCCTCCCGGGTCCTGCGCGCTCGACAAGGGCGCCCGGCGCCCGACCAGGTCGCGGAACCGGCCGGAGCCGCCGTCGAAGTGCCACGGCGTTGCTGTGGCAGCTGTTTCCGCAGCGGTTGCCGGGTCGCCCGTCACCAGGAGCAGCTCGCCCGCCGCATTCGCGTCCACCGGCCGCACCTGGTACGGCATCGGGGCGAACCCGGCGACCGTTCGCCGCGCCGATGACGGCGGCAGCGCCCCGGCAAGGGTTGTCGAGAGGAACAGCATCGCTGCCGCTACCGCTGCCGCTGCCGCCCCGCGCCCCCGCCTCATGTGCCGAGCCTAGCGGCAGCGGTTCTGTGGGCAATGTCCAACGAAGTCGCCGAAGCGTTGGTGAATGCGACAGTAGGCGGCGGAGCCGATTAGGCTGTATCCGGTTGACGCTGCCATTCACCATGAGTGTTCTGCGGCGCTTTGCCACTCATCCGCTGGTCTAGAGGCCGGCAAGAGCAATCAGGGAGACTCCGTGGGCGACGTCGCGCAGCGAACACCGTCAAGCGAACCGCAGAAGGCTACGCTCACTTATCCGGGCGGAACCGCTGAGTTCCCGATTCTTCCGAGCGCTGACGGCGCGTGCAGCATCGACATCTCCACGCTGACCCGCCAGACCGGGTTGACCACCCTGGACTCCGGTTTCGTCAACACGGCGTCCACCCGGTCGGCCATCACCTTCATCGACGGTGAGCAGGGAATCCTCCGCTACCGTGGCTACCCGATCGAGCAGATCGCCAAGAACTCGAGCTTCCTCGAGACGGCATGGCTGCTCATTTACGGGGAACTGCCGACCGCGAGCGAACTCGAGGAGTTCGACAACCGCATCCGTCGCCACACCTTGCTGCACGAGGATCTGCGCCGCTTCTTCGACGCCCTCCCCACGAATGCGCACCCGATGTCGGTGTTGTCGAGCGGTGTTTCAGCGCTCTCGACGTACTACCAGGACTCGCTGAGCCCGAAAGACCCTGAAATGGTGGAGATCTCCACCATCCGCCTGCTGGCCAAGCTGCCGGTCATGGCCGCATACGCGCACAAGAAGAGCATCGGCCAGGCGTTCCTGTACCCCGACAACTCGCTGAGCTTCGTCGACAACTTCCTCAAACTGAACTTCGGCACCCTCGCCGAGCCGTATGAAGTGAACCCGGTCGTGAGCAAGGCCCTCGAGCGACTGCTCATGCTGCACGAGGACCACGAGCAGAACGCCTCCACGTCCACCGTGCGCCTGGTCGGATCGACGGAGGCCAACCTGTTCGCCTCCGTTTCCGCCGGCATCAACGCGCTGTTCGGGCCGCTGCACGGCGGCGCCAACGAGGCGGTGCTCTCGATGCTCGGTGACATCCAGGCCTCCGGCGAAGGCGTCGAGAAGTTCGTCGAGCGGGTCAAGAACAAGGAGCACGGCGTCAAGCTGATGGGCTTCGGCCACCGCGTCTACAAGAATTACGATCCTCGGGCCAAACTCGTGAAGGAAAGCGCCGAAGAGGTGCTCGCCGCCCTCGGCGTGAAGGATGACCTCCTCGACATCGCCATGGAGCTCGAGCACTTCGCCCTCAACGACGACTACTTCAAGGAGCGCAAGCTCTACCCGAACGTGGACTTTTACACCGGCGTGATCTACAAGGCGATGGGCTTCCCCACCCGCATGTTCACCGTGCTGTTCGCCATCGGCCGGCTCCCCGGCTGGGTGGCGCACTGGCGTGAGATGAACACGGACCCGGCCACCAAGATCGGCCGCCCGCAGCAGCTCTACATCGGCTCGCCGGCGCGGGACTTCCCGCAGCGCTGACCCGTAGCTTGCTGGGCAGCTGCGCTGACCCGCCCACCGGCATCCGTCGGTGTCATGGCGACACGGATGCCGCGTCGCCCGCTACGACGACGGCGTCAGCGTGAGCGTGTCTTTCGACGCTTTTTTGACGGCTGCCTCGCTGAACGGCCACGGCCGGGTCTTGTGATGCTGCCAGAGCGGGGTCTGGTCGACGTAATTCGGGTGGAAGGCGTGGCCGGATGCCCCGGTGAGGTTCACCCAGGTCGAATCGTCGAAATCAGCGAGGCTGATCACCTGTCGCATCGACGGAACCCAGTTGACTCCATAGCCCACTGCGGCATCCCAGCCGACGGCGTTGACAACCGATGACGCCCCGGCCAGTTCATACGGACCACGGTTGAACAGCCACTCGATCGGTGCCACTCCCGATTCGCCGAAGCTCGCATTGCGCAGCTCAAGTTTGTGGATCGAACCCCATTCCCAGTCCTTCATGTCCGAACCCATCAAGCGGGTGCCTTCCTTGGCGGCCTGGACTAGCGCGCGCGCAAGCATGCTGTCCCGCCCGACGCTGCCCATCCTGTCGTTTGTCCACCACCGCGCATCCGGCTGCTCGAGCAACGCAGAGACGACGGCGAACGAGCGGTCGCCGCCGGTGAACGCGGTGCCCTCCGGCAGCTTGTCGCTGAACAGGTCGACCAGGAGGTTGCGCCAGACGATGTTGAAGTAGGCCGAGGCCGCACTGTCTGCATCAACCGTATAGTCCCAACCGTCGAAGAGCGCCTGCGCTTTCTTCGCGTCTCCGCTGACCGTGATCTTCTGCAGGACCGGCACGAGGACGGCGGCGATGGAGCTGTAGTTGTCCGCCTGGATCGTGCTCATCGTGTCAGTGGTGATGGGTATCTTCGAGGCAATCAAGGATTGGAGGCGCGTCATGATCTGATCAGCGCGATACCCGAGGTCCCAGTCCTTGGTGATCAGGTACGGATAGTCGGCGCCGACGGGCGCGTTGTTCGCGGTCACGATCACGCCGCTGGGTGGATTGTAGATCTGCGGCAGCGCTTCGAATGGGATGTATCCAGTCCAGCCGTAGGCGCTGGTCCACCCTGGTGACGGCAGGGTGCCGTCGCCGGAGGCGCGGATCGGGATCAGGCCCGGAGCTTGGTAGCCGATGTTGCCGTCGACGTCGGCGTAGAGCAGGTTCTGCGAGGGCACCTCGAACAGTTGCGCCGCCTGGCGGAAGCTTGCCCAGTCGGTGGCCGCGCCCAGGGCGAAGATGGCAGCTGCGGTATGCCCGGGGGTCAGGGCTGTCCATTGGAGCGAGAGTTCGTAGTCGATCGGGGCGGCTGCCGCGGTGTCGGTGGCATCGGTTTCGGTCGGTAGGTCGGCGGCAGCGGGGTAGTCGCTGGCGATGCCGGGGAAGACGGTGCCCTCCAGCCCGCTGATGATAGGGCCGTGCTCGGTGGAGCGGATCTCGATCTTCACCGGGTCCCCGCCGGCGACGGTGATCTTCTCGTTGCGCACCGTGAGCGGCTTCTGCACGCCGTCGTACTCGTAGGTGTCGCCGGTGACTTTTTCCAGGAACAGGTCGGCGACGTCCGGGCCCAGGTTCGTGAATCCCCAGGCGACCCGGGCGTTGTGCCCGATGATGACTCCCGGCATCCCGGAGAAACTATAGCCGGCCAGGTCGAATGGGCAGGCGGCGCTCACGGTGCTGCAACGGAGCCCCACCTGGTACCAGACCGACGGGAGGAGTGGGCCGAGGTGCGGGTCGTTCGCGAGGATCGGCTTGTCGGTGTCGGTGTGGGCGCCGGAGACGACCCAGGAGTTCGATCCGATCTCGCCGCCGGCGGGTCCCAGCAATTCAGGAACCGAGGCCAGTGCGGCACGCACGGAGGACAGCGAGGCGAGCATGGCGGTCTGCGCTGGGCCGCCGGTGGGAAGCGCGGGCGCCGCGGACGCCGCGGACGCCGCGGACGCCGCGGACGCCGCTGGCGCAGCTGGAGACGCTGACGCAGCCGGAGACGCAGACGCTGCTGGCGCAGCGGACGCCGCGCCGGCATCCGCGGAGTCCGTCGCGGGAGCATCCGTCGTCGTGTTCGTGGCCTCCGCGGGCGCGGCCGCCGGCATCCCACCGAGGATCGTGGGGTGCGTCGCGTACGGGTATTCCGGGTGCAGCGTGGCGATCTCGGCCGGCGTGAGGCGGGTCGCCAGCAGCGCCCGGTCGATCTCGTCTTCGAGGTTCGAGCGGAGATCCCAGGCCATCGCCTTCAGCCAGGCGATCGAGTCAGCGGGCGTCCATCGATCTGGCTTGTAGCCGGGACGCTGCAGGCCGAGCACAGCGTATTCGAGCGAGATGTCGGCGCCCTGGTTGGCCTTCAGATAGGCGTTGACCCCGTCGGCGTATGCCTGGTAATAGCTGAGCGTGACCGGGTCGAGGAGCTTGACCTCCTCCTCCGCGACCGCGCGCCAGCCCAGCGTGCGGATGAAGGTGTCGGTGCCGACCTGGCTGGCGCCGAACAGCTCCGACAACCTGCCGGAGGTGACGTGGCGGCGGAAATCCATCTCCCAGAACCGGTCCTGGGCATGCACGTATCCCTCGGCCATGAACAGGTCGATCGGCGTCTTCGCCTCGATCTGCGGTATGCCGGCCTTGTCCCGGTAGACGGTGACGTCGGCGCTGAGGCCGGCGAGGTGTTCCGTGCCGCTGAGGGTCGGGAAGGAGCGGGTGACCGTCCACACTGCGAGCCCAGCCGCGACCACAGCGATCGTGAGCACGACCCCGAGGGTGACCAGTACAGCCCTGATTCGGCGGTGGCGCCTGGTGCGCGGTTGGTCGGTTCCCACATCACTCCCTCGTGAACGTCCGTGTTAGGAGACTACTGAACTTCACGGGTCGCGACGGTGAGGCTGGCAGTGCAGCGGCCGCCGTCGTCACAGCGGATGCCGCGGGTGTGCTCAGGCGTGCAACTGCTGGTTCAGCACGACGCCCGATCCGCTGCGCGGCACCACCTCTACCGCACCGGACAGCGAATTGCGGCGGAACAGCAGGTTCGGCACCCCGGACAGTTCGACGGCCTTGGCGGTGCGGGGCTGGCCGTCCGGAGTGGGCGCGCTCCCGACGAGCACGACCTTGGTGCCGGCGGTCACGTAGAGGCCGGCCTCGACGATGGTGTCATCGCCGATCGAGATGCCGATGCCGGAGTTCGCGCCGAGCAACGCGCGCTCGCCGATCGAGATCCGTTGCGTTCCGCCGCCGGAGAGAGTGCCCATGATCGACGCGCCGCCGCCGATGTCCGAGCCGTTGCCGACGACGACACCCTGGGAGATGCGGCCCTCGACCATCGAGGCACCGAGGGTGCCGGCGTTGAAGTTGACGAAGCCCTCGTGCATGACGGTGGTGCCGGGGGAGAGGTGGGCGCCGAGGCGCACCCGGGCGGCATCCGCGATGCGCACCCGGTCCGGCGTGACGTAGTTCAACAGCGGCGGGAACTTGTCGATCCCGGTCGCGAAGATGCCGGCACGTTGCAACAGCGGCCGCAGCCGGTCGAAGTCGCTCGGGTGCACCGGGCCGGCGTTCGTCCACACCACCGCGGGCAGGTGCGCGAAGATCCCGTCGAGGTTGATGCTGTTCGGCAGCACCAAGAGGTGGGAGAGCAGGTGCAGCCGCAGGTAGGCATCCGCTGTCGAAGCCGGAGGCGCCGACAGCTCGATCTCAATGGTCACCGCGTCGAGGCGTACGTTGCGCCGGGCATCCTCCCCGGCGAGCTCCTCCAGCTCAGCCGGCACCACCCAGTGGTCGCGTCCCTCCGGCATGCTGCCGAGCCGGGGCCGCGGGAACCAGGTGTCGAGCACGGTGCCGTCGCCCGCGACCGTGGCGAGCCCGTATCCCCAGGCGTCGGTGGGCAGCGCGGAAACGGGGGAAGACAGGGTGGCCATGCCTCTAGATTAGTAGGGTGCCCCGGAACCCCCTGAATGCAGCGAACTCCCTGAACGCAACGGCCGCCCTCGAGCTCACCGGTTCGTCGATCGACCTCACCCGTGCGATCTGCGACATCGAGTCGGTCTCCGGCGACGAGACGACCCTGGCCGACGCCATCGTCGCTTCGCTGAGCGGATGCGACCACCTCGAGATCACCAGGGACGGCGACACCATCGTGGCCCGCACGAACCTGGGCCGCGCGCAGCGCGTGGTCATCGCCGGGCACATCGACACCGTGCCGCTGAACCACAACCTGCCCACCCGGTTCGAGACCATCAACGGGGTCGACTTCCTCTGGGGCCGCGGCACGGTCGACATGAAGGCGGGCGTCGCCGTGCAACTCAAGCTCGCCGCCGAACTCACCGCCCCCAGCGTCGACGTGACCTGGATGTGGTACGACCACGAAGAGGTCTCCGCCGACCTCAATGGACTCGAACGACTCGCTGCGAACCGTCCCGACCTGTTCGCCGGCGAGTTCGCCATCCTCGGGGAACCGACGAACAGCCAGATCGAGGGTGGCTGCAATGGCAACCTGCGGGTCGAGATCCGCGCCTTCGGGCTGCGCTCGCACTCGGCCAGGGCCTGGGTCGGCGACAACGCCATCCACAAGATCGCCGCCGTGCTCGACACGCTGGCCGCGTACCAGCCGCGCGAGGTCGAAGTCGAGGGCCTGGTCTACCGGGAGGGACTGAACGCCGTCGGCATCAGCGGCGGCATCGCCGGCAACGTCATCCCCGACGAGGCGATGGTGCACGTGAACTACCGGTTCGCACCGAGCCGGAGCGCAGCGGAGGCGCTCGCCCACATCCACGAACTGTTCCCCGGCTATGAGATCACCGTCGTCGACCAGGCCGAGGGTGCGCGCCCCGGACTCGACGCTCCGATCGCACAGCAGTTCCTCGCCGCCGTCGGCGGGGTGGCCACCCCGAAGTACGGCTGGACGGATGTCGCCCGCTTCTCCGCGCTCGGCGTCCCGGCGGTGAACTACGGCCCCGGCGACCCCCTCAAGGCGCACGCAGACGATGAGCGCGTGGCACTCGACCAGATCACCGCGTGCGAAAACGGTCTGCGGTCGTGGCTCACGGCATCCGTCGGCTGACGCCGGGTGGCGTCGTGAACCGGGCATGAGTACCCTCCGCACGCACGAACCGGCCCGACGGCCGCCCGGTCGATGGCGGGCGCGCTACCGCCTCACCCCGTGGTGGGCCCGGGTGATCGTGATCTGGGTGCTGTCCCGAGCGGTGACCACCACGATGGTGCTCGCGCTGGCGAGCGTGCAGGGGCCCAACCCATGGACCGGCGCGAAACCGACATACCCGCAGTTCGCGAACATCTGGGACGGCCGCTGGTACAACATCGTCGCCGTCGCCGGCTACCCGTCGGTGCTCCCGGTCACCGTGACCGGGCAGGTGAGCGAGAACGCCTGGGCCTTCATGCCGGGCTACCCCGCCGTGGTGCGGTTGCTGATGGAGCTCACCGGAACACAATGGGACCCGGTCGCGGTGTTCGTCTCCCTCGCGTTCAGCCTCGGAACCGCACTCCTGCTCTACCGGTTGATGCGACGGATGCTGCCCGGCCAGACCGCCATGTTCGCCGTGGTCTTGTTCTGCGTGGCCCCGTTGTCACCGATCCTGCAGTTCGGCTACGCCGAGTCGATGTACCTGTTCTTCCTCACGCTCGCCCTGTACCTGCTGCTGCAGCGGCGCTATGTGCTGCTGTTCCCGGTGATCACTGTGATGGCGTTGACCCGGCCGAGCGGGCTGGCCTTCGCGCTGGCCATGGCCCTGCATGTGGGACACCGGTGGTACACGCGGCGCCTCGACCCGTTCCCTGTGGGTGAACGGGTGCTGTCGGCATCCGTCGCCGTGTTCAGCGGGGTGATGGGCCTGGCCTGGCCGCTGATCGCGTGGCTGGTGACCGGGTCGATGAGCGCATACACCGACACCGAACTCGCGTGGCGGGCACCGTACATCGGCTACACCGAACTGGTGCCGTTCACCGCCTGGTTCCAGGGCGGTATGTGGTGGCTGGGCATGCCGCTCGGGATCGTGGCCGTGGTTGCGTTGGTGCTCGCGTTCGTGCTGGCGATGCTGACGCCCGCGGTGCGGCGGCTGCACATCGACCTGCGGTTCTGGATCGTCAGCTACGCCCTGTACCTGCTCGCCGTGTTCTTTCCCCAGTCGAGCACCTTCCGGCTGCTGATGCCGATGTTTCCCCTGCTCGGGGCGGTGGCGCAGCCGCGGTCGCCCGTGTACCGGGTGGTGGTGGTGCTGCTCGCGGTCGCCGGGCAGTGGGGCTGGCTGCTGATCTGCTGGGGCGTCGACGGGGCCGACTGGACGCCGCCGTAACCGGACTCGTTGCGCTCGCGTGCGCGATTCTGTATCCCCCGAGGCGTTCGTGCTGAGGCGTCCCCGATGCGTTCGCGCTGAGGTGTGGATTCGTTCGCGCTGGGTTCGATTCGTTCGCGCTGAGGTTTTCGCCACGCGCGGCTGGCCTGCCCTCGGCGCGTGACCGAATCCTCAGCGCGTGCTGGAATCCTCGGCGCGTGCTGGAATCCTCGGCGCGACGCTTTCGGCGGCCATTCCGGATGTCGCCGAGCCCCTCCCGCTCCTTCACGCTGCGGTTTTTGCCACGCGCTGGTGGCCTGCCCTCAGTGCGTGGCAAAATCCTCAGCGCGTGGCAGAATCCTCAGCGCGACGGATGCCGCGGCGCCGGCGGCGCCTCCGGCCTTGCACCGTGACCGGTTGCGTCTCCACGCCTGGTCTGAGACACTCGTCAGGTTCACGTTCCCCCCCCCGTAAGGCAGTCCGATGAAGTTCTTCGACGTTTTCGCGCCCCTGTCCGCGCACTGACACTCGTCGATTCGCCATTTCTCGGCTCCGGGGTCAGTGCATCCACTGGCATCACCGGAGACGTATGTTTACGCCCAAGAACTCATCCATCACCCTCGCCGACGTCAGCCTGACTTGGCCTGACGGTTCGATCGCGCTCGCAGGCATCACCGGCACTTTCGGCGCCGGCCGCACCGGCCTGGTCGGGGCGAACGGCTCGGGAAAGTCCACCCTGCTCCGCCTGGTCGCGGGCGTGCTCCCACCCACCACGGGCCGGATCCTCACCTCCGGCGACGTCGCCTCCCTGCCGCAGGGGCTCACCATGGACGCCGGCATGACTGTCGCGGGCCTCCTCGGCGTGGCGGCGAAGGTCGAAGCCCTTCACTCCATCGAGGCCGGGAACGTGTCGGAGCGCCACTTCGAGGTGATCGGCGACGACTGGGACATTGAGGCCCGCGCCGATGAGGCCCTCCGCCACATCGGACTGACGTCCGCCGACCTCGGCCGCCGGATGACCCAGGTTTCCGGCGGCGAGGCGATGCTGGTGGCGATCGCAGGTCTGTTGCTCCGGCGCGCGCCGATCACCCTGCTGGACGAGCCGACGAACAACCTTGATCGTGGCGCCCGCGCGCGCTTGGCGACGCTCGTTCGGGCCTGGCCGGGCACCCTGGTGGTGGTCAGCCACGACACCGCGTTGCTCGAGCTGATGGACGAGACCGCCGAACTGTACGCCGGGCGGTTGACGTTCTTCGGAGGTCCGTACAGCGCATGGCGGGCATCCGTCGACGCGGAGCAGGCCGCCGCCGTGCAGGCGGCGCGGGCGGCACACCGGGTCGTGAAGATTGAGAAACGGCAGCGCGTGGCAGCCGAGACGAAACTGGCCCATCGCGCCCGGTTCGCCAAGACGGCGTTCGAAAACAAGCGGGAGCCGAAAATCATCATGAAGCAACGCGCATCAGCGGCCCAGGTCTCGGCCGGCAAACTCCGCACCGATTTCGACGGCAAGGTGCAGACGGCCCAGTCGGCGCTTGATTCAGCGGATGCGAATGTGCGCGATGAGGAGCACATCCGACTCGACTTGCCCGATCCCGATGTGCCGGGCAAGCGCCGGATCGCGGAACTGCAGAGCCCCGGCCAATCCTTCGTCATCCAGGGGCCGGAGCGGATCGCCCTGGTCGGGCCGAATGGTGTCGGCAAGACGACGTTGCTCGAAGCGCTCCTTTACGGACGCGGTGGCGGCGATGACGAGCACGCGCCCGGAACGGCGGGCGGGGTGCTGCTGACCGATCGGGTGGGCTACCTCCCGCAGCGCCTCGACGGGCTCGACGACAACGCGACAGTTCTTGAGAACGTGCGCAATGCCGCATCCGCTGTGTCGATCGGTGTGATCAGGAACCAGCTGGCCCGCTTCCTCCTCCGGGGGGCGGCGGTCGAGCGATCGGTGGGGACTCTCTCCGGCGGCGAGCGTTTTCGGGTGGCGCTCGCGCGACTACTGCTGGCGGACCCGCCGCCGCAGGTGCTGCTGCTCGACGAACCGACCAACAACCTGGACCTCGGGACTGTCGAGCAAGTTGTCGATGCCCTGCGCGTCTACCGGGGCGCCCTGATCGTGGTGAGCCACGACGACGCCTTTCTTGGCCGGCTCGACCTCACGCGGACGCTGAGTCTGGACCGGTCGGGTTCGCTGGCCGAGGTTCGTCCCGAGGCGCCGCCGCGATCGTGACCCGGGAAGTCGCCGTTCGGAGACGCGGGCACTGCGACCCCCGCCGCTCCGGGCGCCCGCCCGGGATGCGCGGGCACTCCGACCCCGCGGCTCCGGCCTGTTCGCGCTGAGGTTTCTGCCACGCGCGGATGGCCTGCCCTCAGCGCTTGTAAGAATCCTCAGCGCGACGGCATGGGCGGCGGATGCGGAACGCGTCAGCGCCGACCGCCCAGTGCCCCCAAAATGCCCGGAATTACGGTCTCGGGCCGGGATGGTCGATAATGGTAGTACGACGAACGGAAGGGGAGTTCATGGCGGCTATGAAGCCACGGACTGGAGACGGGCCAATGGAGGCAGTAAAGGAGGGGCGCCTGATCATTGTGCGGGTGCCGCTCGAAGGCGGAGGCCGACTTGTCGTCTCTGTGAACGATGCTGAGGCCAAGGAGCTTCACGATGCGCTGGCGGGCGTAGTCAACGCCGCCAAGTAGAACTAGAACTCGGAATTCGGCTGCGCAACTTCGGTTGCGCAGCCGAATTCTCGTTAACGGGCTGTCACCCGCACACGGCGCTGAGAGAACTACGCGCGGAGTTTGGTGATCTGGAGCAGCCCGTCGCCGACGGGGGAGAGCGCGCTGACCACGGCGCTCGATCCGGCGATCTCCTTGAGCAGGGTGCGGAAACCGGTCGCCACATCGTCGCGCTGGGCGGGATCGGCTACCCGACCGCGCCAGAGAGCGTGCGCCACCAGGACGGTTCCGCCCGGACGCGCGAGCCGCAGCCCGTGCTCCACGTACTCGATGACCGACTGGGGATCGGCGTCGATGAACACGATGTCGTACGAGTTCTCGTTCATTCGTGGCAGGACATCTGCTGCCTTGCCGGTGATCAGGCGCACCCGGTTGCCCGGGATCCTGGCCTCCAGGAAGCTCGCCTTGGCGTGCTGCTGGTGGTCGATCTCGGTGTCGATCGATGTCAGGGTGGCGCCGGGAGCGCCGGTGAGCAGCCACATCCCGGACACGCCGGCCCCGGTTCCCACCTCGAGGATGTTCATCGCGCCCGTCGCTGCGGCGATGACGGCGGATTGGGCGCCGACGGACGGCGCGATGGCATCGATCCCCAATTCCAGGGACTGCTGCCTCGCGCGGGCCAGCGCTTCCGTCTCGACAACGGAATCGTCGGAGAATTTCCAGTTCAGTTCTTTGTCAGACACAGTGCGGCTCCAGTTGATGATTAGGTCAAGACTAGGGCCGCCAACGGTATGGTCCGGGGATGCCTCGCCGACGGTTATTCTGAGGACATGTTCGGTTTGACGTTCGAGAAGATCCTGATCATCGGCATCGTGGCCGTGTTCCTGCTCGGACCGGAAAAACTGCCGCACTACGCGGCCCAGCTCGGACGCCTCGTCCGCCAGTTGCGCGACATGGCCAACGGGGCCAAAGATCGCATGCGCGACGAGATGGGCCCCGAGTTCGACGAACTGGACTGGAAGAAGCTCGATCCCCGCCAGTACGACCCGCGCCGGATCATCCGTGAAGCCCTGCTCGACGACACGCCAGCGGATACGACCCCCACCATTTCGAGGTCGCCCAACCCGAACAGCGCCTACCTCCAAAAGAAGCGCGCCAGCTTGCCGGCCGCCGAACCGGCTCCCTTCGACACAGAGGCCACCTAGACCACGGGGTCTCGGCCCTTGGACAGCGTCAGGACGGCGCAAGCTCGACCACCGGTCTCAGCGGCGGCGGAGCAGCTTCAGCGCCCTCGCGAGCAGCAGCATCGGCCCGGCCAGCTTCGCGAACTCCCGGCCGGACCGGGGCAGCTGCAGCAGCCCGGTCGCGCGGGAGATGGTGGTGGGGTCGACGAAGCGCAGGAGTCCCTCCGGCCCGTTCCTCCGGCCGAGGCCCGACTGCTTGACGCCGCCCATGGGTGCGTCGACCGCCGAGAACGAGCCGCGGTAGCCCTCGTTGATGTTCACGCTGCCGGCCAGGATGGCCTCGGCGATCCGCATGGCCCGGCGCGGTGAGCCCGAGAGCACCGACGCGTTCAGGCCGTAGTCGCTGGAGTTGGCGGCCAGGATCGCTTCCTGCTCGGTGTCGACCACGGCAACGGCCACCACCGGCCCGAACGTCTCGGCCGCGAAGCAGTCCATGTCTGGCGTGACCCCTTCGAGCACCGTGGGTTCGAAGAACAACGGGCCGACGTCGGGGCGTGCTGAGCCGCCGGCGAGGATCGTGGCGCCCTTCTCGACGGCGTCTGCGACGTGGGCCGTGACACGGTCGAGCTGCGCCTGGGTGGTCAGCGAGCCGACATCGGCCGAATAGTCGAACGCGCCGCCCAGCCTGAGGCCGGTCACGGTGCGGGCGAACTCGCGGATGAAGGTGGGGGCGATGCCGCGTTCGAGGTAGATGCGTTCGGTGGACACGCACAACTGGCCGAGTGAGGAGAAACAGGCGTACGCGGCATCCGCTGCGGCAGTCACCGGGTCCGCGTCGTCGAGCACGATCAGCGGATTCTTGCCCCCGAGTTCGAGGGAGACCCCGGTGAGGTTCGCCGCGGCCTGGGCGGCGACGACCCTGCCGGTGGCGGTGGACCCGGTGAAGCAGATGTAGTCGGCCTCGTTCGTGACGGCGCCGCCGATCTCGGTGCCGTCGCCGGCGACGACGGCCCACAGCTGCGCGGGCACGCCCGCGTCGATGAACGCCCGCCGCAGGGAGAGGATGCTCAGAGCGCCCTGGTTGTCGGCCTTCTGCACGACGCCGCAGCCGGCCGCCAGTGCCGGAATGACGTCCATGGCGGCCAGGCTGAGCGGGTAGTTCCAAGGCGTGATGACTCCCGCCACGCCTTTCGGCCGGTACCGCACCCGGGTGGAGATCACCAGCGGCAGGCCGGAGCGTCGCCGTTGTCCGCGGAGCACCCGTCGGGCGGTGAGCGCGTTGTACCGGGTGACGCCGGCCGCCTGGAAGAGCTCCTCGAAGGCCTGGCCGCGAGTCTTCCCGGTCTCGGACTGCACCGCATCGAGGATCAGGTCCCAGCGGGCCAGCACCAGGTCGTGGGCTCGGAGCAGCACCGCACGGCGGTGTGCGAAGCCGGCCCTGGCCCACGCCAGCTGGGCAAGCCGGGCCCGGGCGTAGGCGTCGTGCACATCGTTGTGGGTGCTCAACGGGAGCTCGTGCAGCACCGCGCCGCTGAACGGCGCGATCACCTCGATGGTCGCCCCCGAACTGGCCGTGAGGTCGCGGTCGAGGCCGGCGATGAACGAGTGTTCGAGAGGGGAGGCTGGCATGTCGGCCAGTCTAGGACAGCGCCGCCGCTGCCCAGATGCCGGCCTCAGTAGCTGCAGTGCGCGGCGATCCAGTCATAGACCTGTCGGCGAAGGACATCGCTGACGGCGAAGTTGTAGGTGCCGGCGGGCCCGGACGAGGTGGTCACCTGGAAGGGGAAGACGGTGCCGCGCTTGTCCTCGATGACGGCGTGCGGGTCGCAGCGCGTGGGCCGGAGTGCGAGCGACACCGTCTGGGGCGGCGACGCCGCGTCGAGCGTGAGGCCCACCGGCCAGTCCAGGCCCGACGCAGACGCCAGCAGCACGGTGGCGGACACCCGGTCGACGGTCACGGAGCCGCCCGCGCCGGTGGGAGTGACCGTCAAGTCGAGCCAGGCAACGGATGCCGCCCCGGTCCCGTCGATCCGCACGGAGGCGGGCTCGATGATCGCGACCACGGAGTCGACTGCGGCGGCCAGGCAGTCCTCGCGCACGATCCGGTCGATGGTGTCCTTGGTGTCGGCCGGGGTGAGGGACGCGGATCCCGTACCGCCCGCCCTGGCGCTCCCGGCCCGCCAGACCATGGTGACCTGCCCCGTGCCGCCGCCGCGCCCGTCGCAGACCGCCGTCCCGAGTTGCACCCGAAGGTCGGTGGCGGAGCCGGCAGTGATGGTGAGCGGCTCCTTCCATGTCGCGATGCCGGTGAACTGCGGCGACTCGAATGCCGCCGAGACCAGTTCGAGGTCGCTGGCGCCGCCGTTGGTGACGCCGATTTCGAGCACCCGCACCGCGTAGTCCTGCCGGTTCTGGAAGATCTCGACGCTGACGCCGTCCGCCGGCCGTGTCGGAGCGGCGGCCGGCACTGCCGAGCTGCAGCCGGCCATGGCAAGTACCGCCGCGGTCACAGACAGCATCGCCGCCGCGGTCACGACCGCCGAACGCAACCCGGTACGCATTCCCGCAGTCTATTCCGCACTCTTTCCCCGGAACCGCACCTTCTCGCCGACGGTCCACGGTCCGGCAGCCGGGTGCGTGTCAGCGGGCGGGCGTGATTCCGAGGCTCAAGCCGGAGAGGCCGCGCGAACGGGTGGCGAGCCTGACCGCAACGGTGCGGATGGCGACGCTCGCCGGGTCACCGGGGTCCGCGAGCACCACGGGCGTCCCGGCGTCGCCGCCGGTCCGGAGCGACACGCTCAGCGGCACCTGCGCGAGGAGCGGCACCGGCGTGTCCTGCCCGGCCGAGAGCCGCGCGGCCACCTCAGCGCCGCCGCCGGAACCGAACAGGTTGAGCACCGAGCCGTCGGGTTGCGGCAAGCCGGCCATGTTCTCGATCACGCCGTATAGGGTCTGCCCGGTCTGCCGGGCGACGACACCGCTTCGCTCAGCCACGTCGGCCGCGGCGGGTTGCGGGGTCGTGACGACGATGACGTCGGCATGGGGAAGCAGTTGCCCCACCGAGATCGCCACGTCCCCGGTGCCGGGCGGCAGGTCGAGAAGCAGCACGTCCAGGTCGCCGAAGTACACGTCGGTGAGGAACTGCTGGATGGTGCGGTGCAGCATCGGTCCCCGCCAGGCGACCGCGACGGACGGGTCGTCGACGAACATGCCGATTGAGATGACTTTCACGTCATACGCGATCGGCGGGAGGATCATGTCGCCGACCTGGGTCGGTTTCACGCCGGCGATGCCGAGGAGGCCGGGTATGGAGAAACCGTACACGTCAGCGTCCACGATGCCCACCCGCAGGCCCTGCTCGGCCAGCGCCACCGCAAGGTTGGCCGTGATCGTCGACTTGCCGACCCCGCCCTTGCCGCTGGTGACCGCGTACACGCGTGTCAACGAGTCCTTGGTGAACTGGGTGCCCCGCGCCACCTTGCCGCCGCGCAGCCGCTCGGTCAGCGCCTGCCGCTGCTCGCGGGTCATCACACTCACCTCAACAGTCGCGTGCCCGACGCCGGCCGCTGACTCAGCCGCCTCGAGAACGTCGCGCTCGATGCGCACGGCGGCGGGGCATCCGGCAATCGTCAGGCGGATGCCCACCGTCACCTGGCCATCGTCGCCGACGTCGACCCCGGCCACCATGTCCAGGTCGGTGATGGGCTTGCGGATCTCCGGGTCGGTGACGCCGGCCAGGGCGGCGAGCACCCGGTCGCGGAGGCCCCCGTTCGGCAGCCCGTCCGTCGGCAGGTCAGCGGTCAACCGGGGCACGCCCACTGCTGTCCACGGCGTCTGAAACGTCGCGCTCACTCAACTGTTCGGTCAGCGACCGCAGTTCCGCCCGGATGAAGTCCTTGGACGCCATGTCCTTGACCGCCAGCCGGAGGGCGACCACCTCGCGGGCCAGGTACTCGGTGTCGGCGAGGTTCCGTTCGGCACGTTGCCGGTCCTGCTCGATCTGAACCCGGTCGCGGTCATCCTGCCGGTTCTGCGCCAGCAGGATCATCGGGGCGGCGTACGAGGCCTGCAGCGACAACACCAGGGTGAGGGCGATGAAGCCGAGAGCGACCGAGTCGAAACGGAGCGACACCGGCGCGAGCGTGTTCCAGAGGATCCAGGCGATCGTGAACAGGGTGAGCCCGAGCAGGAACCACGGGGTGCCCATGCCGCGGGCGATGGACTCGGTGAACCGGCCGAACCGGTCGTTGCCGCCCCGAGCGCGGAGGAGGTTATTGGAACGCAGCCCCTTCGGGGCGTCGAGCCGGACATCCGACTTGCTAGCTCGTGCCATTGGTCCTCCTCCTTCCGCGTGTGGTCCGGCCGACGCCGGGGTCCGGGCTGTTCTGCCCCGGCAGCGGGATACTTCCTGTGGTCAACGTGCTCCGCACGCTCGCGCGTCTTTGCACGTCGTCGTTCCCGTCGTGACTTCGCCAGTCGTCCGGCAGCAGGTAATCGAGGACATCATCAATGGTCACCACCCCGACGAGTCGGTGGTTGTCGTCGACCACCGGCACGGAGACCAGGTCGTAGCTGGCCAGGATGCGGGAGACCTCCGCCGCCGACGTGTCGGCGGTGACCGGGTCGAGACCGGCGTCGAGCAGCGTGCCGAGACGTTCATGGGGCGGGTAGCGCAGCATCCGCTGGAAGTGCACCATGCCGAGGAACCGACCGGTGGGCGGTTCGTACGGTGGAAGCGTCACGCAGATCGCGGCGCCGAGCGCCGGCGCCAGGTCGTGGCGGCGGATGAGGGCAAGGCCCTCGGCGACTGTCGCGTCGGCGGAGACGATGATCGGCTCCGTCGTCATCAGGCCGCCGGCGGTGTCGGGTGCATAAGAGAGGAGGAACCGGACGTCGTCGGCTTCCTCCGGCTCCATCAGGTCGAGGAGCTGCTCGCCGCGCTCTTCCGGCAGCTGGGCGATCAGGTCGGCGGCGTCGTCGGGCTGCATGTGGTCGAGAACGTCGGCCGCGCGGGCGTCGCCCAGTTTGGTGAGGATGCCGACCTGCTCGCTTTCGGGCATCTCCTCGAGGACGTCGGCGAGCCGGTCGTCGGAGAGTTCGCCGGCGACCTCGTACATCCGCTCTGTCGGCAGGTCGAGGAGGGTGTTGGCCAGGTCGGCGGGCTTCAGGTCGGAGTAGGTGGCGATGAGCTGCTCGGCGGACTGGGCCTGTCCGGCGGTCGACTTCTCCCGCACCTCGCTCCAGTTGACGAACGCGGTGGCGCCCTTGGCGAACGGGGAGGCACTGGTCTTGGGGCGACGCACGAAGAGCTGGCTGATCGCCCACTCCGCCTGGTCGGTCTCCTCGATCGCGACGTCCTCGACGGTGGCTTCGCCCGAGCCGTCGTTGAACACGACCTTGCGCCCGAGCATTTCCGCGATTACCCGCACTTCGCCGCCGCGTTGTTCGAAGCGGCGCACGTTGATCAGGCCGGTCGTGATGATCTGCCCGCTGCCAATGCTGGTGACGCGTCCGATCGAGACGAAGACACGGCGCTTACCGGGGATCTCGACGATCAGGCCGACCACGCGGGGCGGGTCGCTCTTTCGGTAGACCACCAGGACGTCGCGCACCTTGCCCACGCGGTCGCCCGCGGGGTCGAAGACGGTGCACCCGGCGAGACGGGCGACAAATACTCTGGAGGCACTCACACTACAAATGTAGGCTACCCGGCTGGGGACACCCGCCCGGTTTCCAGTAGTCATGAAAGAATGGCGACATGAGCACCCCCAGCCCGTTCGGCGGCCGACGCCAGGCAGCCTTCCCCACTATGCCCAAGGGCGAGGTCGTGGCCACCTACGAGACCTACGCCGAGGCGCAGGCCGCCGTGGACACGCTCGCCAAGGCCGACTTCCCGGTGAAGCAGCTCTCGATCGTCGGCAACGACCTGAACAGTGTGGAGCGGGTCACCGGCAAGCTCACGTGGGGGCGCGTCGCCCTGGCCGGAGCGGCGTCCGGCGCCTGGCTCGGCGTGTTCTTCGGGCTGTTGTTCTTCCTCTTCTCCCCGGCCGGCGCCGGGCTGCCGTTCCTGTTCGCCGCGGTGCTGCTCGGTGCCGGGTTCGGCATGCTGTTCGGCCTGGTCAGCTACGCCGTCAACCGCCGCCGCCGCGACTTCACCTCCACCATGCAGGTGATCGCCACGAACTACCAGGTCGTCGTCGAGTCGGGGCTGGTCAACCGCGCGCGGAACGTGATCGCCGGCCAGGGCGACCGGACAACGGATGCCGCTCCGCAGCATCCCTCTGACCCGCCTCGGAACGTGTTCGTCCCACCCTCCGGCGGCGACGTGACCGCGCCGCACGACGAGCACCCGCACGACGGGCACCCGCACGACGAACACCTCGAGGACCCGACGCCGAGCGACGTTCCGGCTGGCACCACGCCGCCCGAGGAGCCGCCCATGTACGGCGAGCGTCCGCCGAAGTAGCGCGAGCATCCACATCGCAGGCTTCCGGCCTGCCCGGGTCACCGCGCCCTCGAAAGGACAGCAATGAGCCTGATCAGGCTGCACGACGTCAGCATCCGCTTCGAGAACACGCAGGTCCTGCGGGAGGCGTTCTTCCGCCTGGAACCCGGCGACCGGGTCGGGCTGATCGGCAAGAACGGCTCGGGGAAGTCGACCATCCTCAAGCTGGTCCAGGACCAGGTGGCTCCGGACTCGGGGACCGTCAGCGTCGAGGAGGGCACGCGCCTGGGCTATTTCTCCCAGTTCTCTGAACTGAACGGTGCGGCCACCATCACCGAGGTGCTGGACGGATTGTTCGCCGACATCACGGCGATCGAGTCGGAACTGGCGGCCATCGACGCCGCCATCGCCGCTGCCCCCTCCGGTGGTGCGGAGCTGGACCGGTTGATCCTGCGCCAGGCCGAACTCTTCGAGGACATGGACCGCCTGGACGGCTGGGACTACCGGCGGCGCATCGACACCGCGCTCACCACGCTCGGGTTCTCCCCGGCCCACCGTAGCTGCCCGATCGACGAGCTGTCCGGCGGTTGGCGCAACCGGGCCGCGCTGGCCAAGATCGTGCTGGAGGCGCCGGACGTGCTCCTGCTCGACGAACCCACCAACTACCTCGATGTGGTGGGCGTGGAATGGCTCGAAGCCTGGTTCCGCGCCTTCCGCGGCGCGGCGATCATCGTCTCGCACGACCGGAGGTTCCTCGACGCGGTCGTGACCCGCATCATCGAGGTGGAGAACTTCCACCTCCATGAATACCCGGGAAACTTCGGCGAGTACGTGGTGCAGAAGCAGTTCCGGCTGAAGACGCTCGAGCAGCAGTTCGTGCACGAGTCGGAACTGCTGGCGTTCGAGGCGGAGGGGATCGCCGACCGCCGGGAGGCGGCGAAGACCGCCAGCCGGAAGCTGGGCGGCCAACTGGCGACGATCAAGAAGTCGCGAGCCCCACGCCCGGTCGACCAGATCATCACGGAGATCTACGGCGGCCTGCACATCAAGGACGTGCTGTGCCGGGTGGACGGGCTCAGCAAGTCGTTCGGGCCGAAGACGTTGTTCAGCGACCTCACCTTCGAGATCAGGCGGGGCAACCGGATCGCCGTCCTGGGCTCGAACGGCAGCGGCAAGTCGACGCTGCTCAAGGTGCTCACCGGGGAAGAACCCGCAGACTCCGGGCAGGTGGCCTGGGCTGCCGGCGCCGGGGTGGTGTCATACAACCAGGTGCTGGACGCCCTCGACGAGAGCGACACCGTCACGCACTCGGTGAACGCCATGCCAGGGAGCCTGGCGCTGACCGCGACCCGCAAGTCGGTGAACCGGTTCCTCACCATGTTCCAGTTCTCGGAAGGCGACCTCAAACAGAAGATCGGGAACCTGTCCGGAGGGCAACGTGCCCGCGTCGCGATGGCGCAGTGCCTGCTGTCGGGCGCATCCGTGCTGCTGCTCGACGAGCCGACGAACCACCTGGACCTATCGAGCACACAGGTGATGGAACGGGCGCTGCTGCACTTCCCGGGGGCCGTGGTGGTAGTCAGCCATGACCGCTTCTTCACCGAGAAGATCGCCACCCGGCAGCTGGTCTTCGGGAGCGACGACGCGGAGGCCGGCGAGGTCGAGGTGCGCGCGGCGTAAACGGGTGCCGTGGGTGGGCCTGCGCGGGTCCAGCGCCGCTCCGCGGGTGGTGCCCCACCCGCGTTGTGGCGTTGAACGCGCGTAACGTACGGCAGCCCCCGCGTAGCGGTGCAAGTGCCGCAGCACGCTGCGGGAGGGACGGCAGGCGCTAGGCCTGCAGGCGCGCGATCCAGGCCTCGACGTCGTCGGCTGTGCGCGGGATGGCGGCGGAGAGGTTCTCCGCGCCATCCGCCGTGATGAGGATGTCGTCCTCGATCCTCACGCCGATTCCACGGAGCTCCGCCGGAACGGTGAGGTCGTCGGGCTGGAAGTACAGGCCCGGCTCGATCGTGAACACCATTCCCGGCTCGATCACCGCGTCCATGTACATGTCCCGGCGGGCCCGCGCGCAGTCGTGCACATCGAGGCCGAGGTGGTGGCTGGTCCCGTGCACCATGTAGCGGCGGTGGTGGCCGTTCTCGGGAGAGAGCGCCTCGTCCGCGGTGACCGGGAGCATGCCCCATTCCGCGGTGCGGCGCGCGATGACCGCCATCGCGGCGGCATGCACATCGCGGAAGACGGAGCCGGGACGGGCGACGGCGAACGCGGCATCCGCTGCCTCGCGCACTGCCTCATAGACGCGGCGCTGAACGTCGCTGAAGGTGCCGTTGACCGGGAGTGTGCGGGTGATGTCGGCGGTGTAATAACTGTCGAGTTCGATGCCGGCGTCCAGCAGGATCACGTCTCCGGGGGCGACCGGACCGTCATTGCGGGTCCAGTGCAGGATGCAGGCGTGCGGGCCGGACGCCGCGATGGTGTCGTAGCCGACCGTGTTGCCGTCGACCCTGGCGCGGGTGTTGAACACGCCCTCGACCAGGCGCTCGCCGCGCGCGTGGGAGCTGGACCGGGGCAGGTCGCGGATGACGTCGTCGAAGCCGCGGGCCGTGGCTGCGACGGCCTGCCGCATCTGCTCGATCTCGTACGGGTCCTTGACCAGGCGCATTTCGGAGAGGTCGCGGGCGAGCCGGGCGTCCTGCTCGTGCTCGTCGTTGACTTCGAGGCTGAACGGGGTGTCCGAGGCGTTGTTGTTCAGCACCTTCTCCGCTGCGAACCGCAACCGGGCCTCGTCGACACGGAGGGTGAACGCGGGGTCAGCCTCGCGCAGCACGAGGGTTTCGGTGTCGACGACGGTGAAGACGTGGTCGAGGTCGGCAATGCCGCGCACCGCCACCGCGAGGTCGCTGGCCACCTGCGCGATCGAGGGCCGCGCGCCGATCCAGAATTCGCCGATCTCCGGGTTGGCGTAGAACTCGTCGGAGTCCCGTCCCGCGCGCTCGCGGAAGTAGACGGTGGCGTCGTGGCCGGCGCCTCCGCGGCGCGGCTCGAGCACGAGCACGGCGCCGGGCTCCGAATCGCTGCCCCAGCCCGTGAGGTAGGCGAAGGCGGAGTGGGCACGGAACGCATAGTCGGTGTCGTTTGCGCGCTGCTTGAGCCGGCCGGCCGGGATGACCAGGCGCTGCCCCGGGTAGAGCTCCGACAGGCGTTCGCGCCGCGCCGCAGCGAATGACGCCTGTTCCCGTGCGCCGGGCATGGCGTCGGTGCGTTCAGCCCATCGGCTGGAGATGTACTCCTTGAACACGCTCGAGGCAGGCGTCGTCGAGCGGTTTTCGTTCGTGCGGGGCGCGGGGGTGGTAACGGTGTCAGTGGAATCGGCCATAGGCGTATTCTCTCACCGCTGGTCGGGTGCCCGCTGAGTGCATTCCGTCGCGCTCAGCCGCCTGCCGTCGGCACCAGCGTGGCGACGATCGGGCGGTGGTCGCTGCCGGCCGAGTCACGGGACTCGATCACGTGCATGCTCCGCACGGTCCAGTCGGCGGTGGAGAGCACGTGGTCGATCGGACTGCCGAGCAGGGGAGGCAGGTTGACCGGCCAGGTGCCCACCGCGCCGGAACCCGCGGCCAGTCCGGCGTCGCCGCATGCGCCGAGGACGCCGCCGCCGGCATCCGCTGGATCGCCGGTCGTGCTGCTGGCCACAGCGGATGCCTCGCGGCCGGCCATGTGGTCCACAGTCGCGTTGAAGTCGCCGGCCATGATCACGCTGCCTTCGTTGCACTGGGTGGCGAGCCAGTCAAGGTCCGACCGCCAGTTCGACATCTCCCATTGGATCGGGGCGACGGCGTGCACCGCGATCACGGTCGGGCCATCGCCGTCGACCGGCGTCGCCACCACCGTTGGCAGGACATTCGTGTTTCCGGGCGGCCCAGACCCGACGTCGTTCCGCACCGCGTAGTCGCCGAGAGTCGGGCTGATCAACAGTGTCGTCGAGCGGGCCTTCGAGACCAGGTCGAAGGCGACGGTGTGCACCCACATCGGTCGCCCACCGTCGCGCATGAGTTCCGCCACCTTCACCCCGGTGATCTCCGTGGTCTCCGGCAGCGCGACAATATCGGCACCCTCCTCGAGTGCCAGGTCGGCGATCGCCTTCGCGCCGGGCGCGTCACCCAGGGTGTTCCAACTCAGCACCGTCACATCGTCGGATGTCGCGCCCTGGCCGGAACCGGCGGGGGCGACTGCCGCGGCATCCGCTTCGGCACCCCCCACACCGACGCCGCGTACGACGAGGATCGCCGAGTTGGCGACGATGAACAGCGCCAGCACGATGGCCAGGGCTGAAGCCACGCGCCGCACCGGCTTCAGCATGGTGAGCACCAGCAGCAGCACGACCGCCACGGCGGCGCAGACCACCGCCAGGCCGCGGAGCGACACGATGTGCGCAACCACCCACGCGTTCTGCAGGCCCACCAGTTGCGGCACCGTGAGCACGGCCAGCACGACGGCAGCGACGAGCGCGATCGCGGCGGGCAGGAATCGGTGGGTCACGACGACTCACCCTAGGCGAGATTTCTGAGCGGGCACTTGAATGCTGCAGGGAAACGGCTCGGAACTAGCATGGGGAGATGGGTGCTGTCAGGCGGTTCGCGGGTCCGATCGATCTGCATACCCACTCCAGCGTGTCGGACGGCACCGAAACACCCGGCCGGCTCGTGAGGGCGGCTGCCGTCGCTGGCATCCGCACTGTGGCGATCACCGACCACGATTCGACGGCCGGCTGGCCAGAGGCGACGCGCGTCGCGCACGAAATCGGAATCACGCTCATACCCGGAATGGAATTCAGCACCCGGGTCGAGCACTCGAGCGTGCACCTCCTGGCGTACCTGTTTGACCCGGCCAACGCCGCGATCGTCGCCGAGACCGGGCGAATCAGGCAGGCCAGGCTGGTCAGGGCCGAGCAGATGGTGCACCGGATCGGCGCGGACTACGCGCTGACCTGGGACGACGTGATGGCGCAGACGTCCGACGGTGCGACCGTCGGCCGCCCGCATATCGCCGACGCCCTGGTGGCGCGCGGCCATGCCCTGACGCGCAGTGAAGCGTTCGCCGGGATCCTGCACTGGAGCGCCGGATACTTCCAGCCGCACTATGCACCGAGCCCGTTGCACGCGGTTCGCCTGGTGCGGGCGGCCGGGGGAGTGCCGGTGCTGGCACACCCGGCTACGCGGGGGGTCGGCGAGCTGGTCTCGGAGTCGCGCCTGGCCGAGCTTGTTGACGCCGGGTTGTTCGGCCTCGAACTGGACCACCGTGAGAACAAAGCGGATGCCCGGGCCAGGCTGGCCACGCTCGCCGAGAAGTACCATTTGGCGGTCACCGGCTCCAGCGACTATCACGGCTCGGGCAAGCCGAACCGGCTGGGCGAGAACACGACCGCGCCCGAGGTGCTCGAGGCGATCATCGAGCAGGCGACCGGCGCTGAGCCGGTCTACCCGGGATAACCGGGCGCGCCGGTCGGCTCGCTCGCAGACATCCTCCTTGCCGCCGCGAGTGCGGGCAAATGGTCGCCTGGTGGGGTGGTGAGGCGGCATCTTGGCCGCACGCGCTGGTTCCCGTGCGTCGCGGGCGCGGGTGCCGCCGCGGGTGCCGTTGCCGCCGCGGGTGCCGTTGCCGCCGCGGGTGCCGTTGCCGCCGCGAGTGCGGGCAAATGGTCGCCTCGTGGGGTGGTGAGGCGGCATTTTGGCCGCTCGCGCTCACCGACGGGGTGGGCGCGGACGGGGTGGGCGCGTGCGGGGTGGGCACCGAGGAGACGGATGCCCATCTCCTCGGTGGCCCCGAGTGGTTTACGCCTGGCCGGTGCTGCCGGACTGCGGTGAGCGACGTCGGTTGCGGCTGCGCCGGCGCGGCGCGCTGTTGCCGTCATGGTGCTCAACGCCGCCGCCGTCGTGCGTGCCGGCCGCGGGGGTCGCCTCGGGGGCGTCAGGATTGGTGGTCCTGCTCACCCGGGTGCGGGTGCGGCGTTCCGGGCGGTCACGGGTGCCCGTGCGGCCGCCGGTCACGGGCGATTCCGCAGTGGCATCGGCGGCGATGGTCGTTGCAGACTCGGTGTTCGAAGAGCCCATGGTGTCCGAGGCCGGGGCGACTTCGGAACGGCGTCCGGAATCCGAGCGGCGCGAGCGCCCGCCTTCCGAGCGACTGCCTTCCGAGCGACTGCCTTCCGAGCGTCCGCCTTCCGAACGACCCGAGGCCGAGCGTCCGGAATCCGAGCGACCGGCACCAGAACGACCTCCGCGACCGGAGTCCGGACGGCTCGAGTCAGAGCGTCCATCCGAGCGTCCACCAGAGCGGCCGCCGACGGGCGGGCCGTCCTTGATCGGGGTGGCCTTGAGGCGCCCCTTGACGCCGGCCGGGATGTTCAACTGCTCGTAGAGGTGCGGCGACGACGAGTACGTCTCGAGCGGCTCCGGCTGGCCGAAGTCCAGGGCGCGGTTGATCAGCGCCCACTTGTGCAGGTCGTCCCAGTCCACGAAGGTCACGGCGATGCCGGTCTTGCCGGCGCGGCCGGTACGACCGACACGGTGCAGGTAGGCCTTCTCGTCTTCGGGGATGGTGTGATTGATCACGTGCGTGACGTCATCGACGTCGATGCCGCGCGCGGCGACATCCGTTGCGATCAGGATGTCCTTCTTGCCAGCCTTGAACGCCGCCATGGCGCGCTCGCGCTGTTCCTGGTTGAGGTCGCCGTGCACCGCAGTCGCGTTGAACCCGCGGTCGCCGAGCTCTTCAACGAGCTTGGCGGCGGCGCGCTTGGTGCGGGTGAAGATGACGGTCTTGCCACGGCCCTCTGCCATCAGGATGCGGCCGATCACTTCGTCTTTGTCCATGTTGTGGGCACGGTAGACGAGGTGCTCGATGTTGGCCTGCATCAGGCCCTCATCGGGGTCGCTGGCGCGAATGTGGATCGGCTTGTTCATGAACCGGCGCGCCAGGGCGACGATCGGGCCCGGCATCGTCGCCGAGAACAGCATGGTGTGCCGGGTCGCCGGGGTCTGCGAGAACAGCTTTTCGATGTCGGAGAGGAAGCCCAGGTCGAGCATCTTGTCGGCCTCGTCGAGCACCATCTCACGCACGTTCTTGAAGCTGAGCAGGCGCTGGTTGGCAAGGTCGAGGAGGCGCCCGGGGGTTCCGACGACGATCTGTGCTCCGGCCTTGAGTTGCTCGATCTGGCCTTCGTAGGCCTTGCCGCCGTAGATCGAGACGATCTTCGTGTCGCGGTTCTTGGCGGCGAGGTCGAGGTCCTCTGACACCTGCACGCAGAGTTCGCGGGTGGGGACCACGATCAGGGCCTGCACACCCGGCTCGGGAGTCAGGCCGAGGCGCTGGATCAACGGGAGGCCGAACCCGAACGTCTTGCCGGTACCGGTCTTGGCCTGGCCGATGATGTCCTGGCCGGCGAGGGCAAGGGGGATGGTCTGGGTCTGGATGGGGAATGGTTCGAGAATGCCCTTTTCAGCGAGGGCGTCGACCATGTCCTGGTCAATATTGAGTTCGGAAAAAGTCACGAATGGATGCCTGTCATTACTTAGAAGAGGATGCGCCGTCTTCTGTCTCAGGCGCAATGCCGCCGATCCGATGCCGGTGGCGTGCGTCCAGCTTACTGGACGGGTGCCGAAAGGAGGCTGGGACTAGCCGGTGTTCTATGCTGGCTGGGTGGTCTCGTGGTTTCGTCGGCGCACATCGCGCAGTGAGGTCCCCCGGCTGAAACCCCGTGGGGAGACGCGAGCGACCACCAAAGTGGACATCAGCGATCTCACGCCAGAGCCCATCTCCTACCTGGCGCAGGCGGCTTACGTGCAGCTCGGCGCGTTCCAGGGCCTCTCCGCTGCCGTGGCGGCGGCGCCGAACCTGTCGTCGAAGGAGGGACTGAGCCTCGCGGCTGGCCGCGCCCTGACCAAGCACCACGGGCTGATCGCCGAGATCCGCCGCCGGGGCGCGGAACCCTCCGAGGTGATGGCCGCATTCGCCCCAGCGCTCGACCATTTCCACCGCATCACAGCCGGGAACGACTGGCACGAGCTGCTGCTCAGCTGCTACCTCACTGCCGGCCTGCTCGACGACTTCTTTGCGCGGCTCTCGGGGGGACTGCCCAGTGACGTCGGTCCGCGGGTGGCCCACGTGCTGGCCGAGGACGCCGGCACCGAGGTGCTGGTGCACGAGTTGCAGGTGGGCATCGCGGCCGACCCGATGCTGGCGTCGCGGCTGGCGATGTGGGGGCGCCGCCTGGTGGGGGACACCCTGCTCGTCGCCCGCTCAGCAATGCACGCCTCGGGCGACCTCCCCGCGGACGAGTCGCGGATCGAGCCCGTGTTCACCGAACTGATCGCGGCGCACACCCGCCGGATGGACGGCCTCGGCCTCACCGCGTGACAGCGGACGCGGTTCGCATCCATCTCACCGGCATCCGCTCACCGGGGTGGCCTGATGTTCTCGTGCAACGGATGCCCAGCTCCCGTCAGCGCACCGGCCGCAACAGCGCGAGCCTGCTCGCGGCCCGGGCGAAATCGCGAGGCAGCGCCTCCGCACGGAGCGCCGTTTCCGGTGGGTGGACGCTGACGATGTGCAGCGTGGCGTCCCGGTCGCACAGTACATCGACCAGGTTCGCGAATCGTTGTCTGGCCTGCGGGGTCGCGGCACCCAGCACCGGCACGTCATCCAGCACCCAGGTGTTGAAAACGGATGCCCATTCCAGGTAGTCGGCGACCGATGCGTCGGCCTCGCACAGGTCATCGAAGCGGAACCAGACCTCGTCGCCGTTCACGCGCCGCGCCGTGAAACGATGACCGTCGGCATCCAGCGTCGTCTCCTCCGACGGATGCGGCAGGGCTCGTCCCTCGGGGGTGAGACCCTCCGCGGAAACGGCCCAGGTTCCGGCCGCGAATCCTCGGCCGACAGGCCCGCCCCGTCCGTCGCCGTCACCGCCGTGCCCGCCGGCCGCAACGGTCGCCCGCGCACCGGCGCGCCGGAAGTCGACCGTGCCACCCAGCTCGACGATGTCGAGGTGGGCCTCCAGCAGGGCGATGGACGGTTCGATCAGGTCGTGGAAGCCCGGGTGCGGAAGGAGGCCGGCCGGCGGATAGTTCGAGGTCACGAGGAGCGTGATGCCGCGTGAGAATACCACCTCGAGTACCCGGGAGATCAGAACGGCATCGCCGGAGTCGTGCACGTGGAACTCATCGAAGTAGAGCAGGTCGACACCGTCGAGCAGATCGGCGATCGCGTCGCCGACAGCGTCCCCGTGCCCCGGTTCCGCCGCCGTCCGACGCCGCCAGATGGCCTGGTGCAACTGGCGGAAGAACCCGTGGAAGTGCACGCGCCTCTTCGCCGTCGTGGGTAGCCCGTGGAAGAACTCATCGCAGAGCCAGGTTTTCCCGCGGCCGACGGACCCGTGCACGTACACGCCGCGGCTCGGCGGGCCGGGCCGGCCGGCGGCATCCATCGTGGACCCGCGGAGCACGAGCCGCTGGAGGCGGTCGGCCAGCAGGCGCTGGTCGGCGTCGAGTACAGCGGTCACTCGGGTCCGCCCTCGAGAATTCCCCTCAGCCGGGCCAGGTCCGCGGACACGGTCGCGGCGTCAGCGGCGAATTCGGCCTCGGTCACCCCGGGCCGGCGGCTGAGTGTGAAGACCACGAGCGACCCACCGGGTGCCGCGATGACCCGCATCGGATTCCGCACGGTCTCCCCGTTCGGCAGCGTGACGTCGTGGTCGAGCACCCCGTAGTCATTCCGCGGTGCGAACGCGACGACCACTCCGCCCATCGGCGACTCGGCGATCCACTTCCCGTCCACCCGGTGCACCGCGGCGCCCAGGCCGGCGGCCCACGCCGGGAGGTTCTCCGGGTTCCGCACGTAGTCATATACATCGGCGACGGGACGCGCTACGGTGACGTCCACATGACGGGCGACGGATGCCGCGTCCGGGTCCGCCGGGTGCTCGAATGAGATCTCGTCCCAGTCACGCACCTCCCACGATGCGACCACGCCGTTCTCCACGAACGGGTCCCCGGCGGCGAACTCCTCGGCCGACTCGCGCGTGGCGAACACGGCCATCGCTCCGTAGTCCTGCGCGCGGGCGAATGCCCCGATCCGGAGGAGCGTGCCGCGTTCGTGGAACTCGCGGGCGCGGGCCCCGTGGGCGGCGAAGTAGAGCGGCGCCGTCGACGCGATGTTCGGCGCCGGCTCGTACACCAGCACGTACTTCATGATGGCCCCCTTCACGATGACCTCCGGCTTGGTAATCTACGCCGTCACCGGCCGTACAGCGCACCCGCTCTCGTTCGCGTAACGATCGGGTGGGAAGCCTCGACATTGCCAGGCGTCGTCGCAATGGTGAAGCCATGAGCCAGAACGCACAACGCCGTGACCGGGCCGGCCGCGGGTACGCGCCCGCGGTGGGCATGGCGCTGATCGTCGTCGTGCTCAGCGGATGCGCCAACCTCCCCGGCGGCCCGGGCGGCCGGGACACCTGGAACGAGCCCGCGGCGATCGTCGACGGCTACGACTGCCTCGCGCCGAACCTCGGCGGCTGGCTGGTCGAGCCGGAGGTCCAAGGCGACGGGGCGCCCGCGGAGTCGGGCGAAGCCGCCGGCCCCGCGCACCCGGACGCTCCACCGGTCGGCCGCGTGCCCGAGGGCTTCGAGCCCGTCGCCGCGATCCGCTGCAACCTGATGGGAAGCATCGAGGACGCTGACGGCATCTGGAGCGGCACCACCGCCGACACCCTGACCGGTGACCTCGGCCCGCTGCTCGCGGCACTCGACCAGCCCGACGACGCCGCCTGGCTCGGTCCGTGCACCGCCGACATGGAGCTGGTGCCGCCGCTGTGGCTGGTCGACGCGACCGGCCGGGCGATTCACGTGCACTACCCGGTCACCGGATGCGGGAAAACGAAACCCGCCGCGCGGGAGGCGCTCGCGGGCCTCACGACGAGTGAAACCACGACCTTCAAGCGTCGGTTGATCCAGCCCCGGGCGGCGATCCAGGCCGGATGCGATGCCGCGTGGACCGCGCCCAGCGCCGAATGGTCGACGCGGGGCGTCCCGCAGGTCATGACACTGCCGGTGCCGCACTCTCCGTCCACCGCCGGGCCGCACGGGCCGGACTCCGTGATCGGCGCCACGGCTGAGCCCGCTTCACCGTCGTCCGCCCCGATTCCTCACACGGTCGACGGGATGCGCTGGTGCCGTTATGCGACCCAGCCGACCGTTCCCCACGCAGCCGTACCCGATGCCGGGGGGCCCGCATTGGAGGGACTCATCACGCTCCGGACCGGGCGCTTCGTCTCGGGCGGACTACTCGACCAGGCCGACGCCCGGCGTCTGCGTGCGGCAGCCGAGGCCGCACCGGTCGCCGCGCCCGACGCCGCGCCCGACGCGGGGTCGTGCGAACTCGCATCCGTCGCCTTCGTCGTGCTCTGGCCGCTGCGGGACGGCCAAAGCGTCGGCTCGGCGCTGACCGCGGAGCTCGACGGCTGCGGCCTGTTGTACCGGAACGGGGTCGCTCCCCACCCACTGCCGGCGGACGTGCGCGAATTGCTCGCGGGGCTGGCCGCCGCGTGACCCCTCAGGAACGCGCTACGCGCTTTTCGGTGCGCCGGACTTCGTCAGGGCGTGCAGCATCCGCTGGTCGCTGTGCGTGCGTCGGCGCGAGAGCACCAGATCGGCGGAGAGGGAGGCCACCCCCGCCAGGATCAGGGAAACCCACCAGATCCAGCCGCCGTCCCATTTCCAGCCGAGCCAGGTGAGTGCCACCCAGACGACGGATGCGACGGCGATCCCGATCGCAGGAACCAGTGCGAACCCCTGGGTGGAGCGGCCGGGAAGTACGTACCGGGCGGCCAGTCCCACAATCGCGCCGCCGAGGGCGACGAAAAGGAGTTCCATCGGTGTGCCTAGGCGACGAAACCGACGCGACGGGACTCTTCGGTCCCGATCTCGACGTAGGCGAGGGCGCTGGTCGGAACGATGAACAGGCTGCCCTTCGAATCGGTGAGTTTCAGGTACCCGGTCTGGCCGGCGAGGGCTGCAGCCACAGTTTCCTCGACCTCAGTCGCGGGCTGGTTGGTCTCGAAACTGATCTCACGGGGGGTGTTGAAGATGCCAATGCGGATATCCACCAGGTGCGCCTTTCGTTGCCTACCCGCCCAGATTACGACAGAACCGCGGGGCGCCCTGACACCGTTCACTGTCGGCGCAACCGGCCGGCGAGTAGCGGATGCGGGCGAGCGGGTGTGCGCGGCCCTGTCGGTGGTCACCGGTACCGTGGATTTCGTGACCAGTACGGGATTCGAGACGACAGCCGAGCAGACGCTCCCGGGGGATTCCTTCCTGGACGACTCCTTCATCGACGACTCGGTACTGGTTGATTCCTTCCCGCCCGCGTCGATCCTGGATGCCGCCCAGCGCGCCGCCCTCCGGCTGCCCGACGGGACGTCCGCGGCCGTGATCGGTGCGCCCGGCACCGGGAAGACCACCACCCTGGTCGAACTTGTCGCCGAGCGAGTGCTGGGGCGGGGGTATTCGCCGAGCGAGGTGCTGGTGCTGGTTCCGACCCGCACCGGCGCGACGACACTCCGCGACACGCTCGCGCTGCGGCTCGGGGTGCCGAGCAACGGGCCGCTGGCGCGCACCGCGAACTCCGTCGCCTTCCAGGTCGTGCGTGACGCCCATGTCGCCGCCGGCGAAGCCTCCCCGACCCTCCTCACCGGAGGTGAGCAGGACCAGATCATTGCCGAGCTGCTGCAGGGGCATCTCGATGAGGGCACCGGACCGGCGTGGCCCGCCCACCTGGGGCCCGACGTGCGACGGCTCCGCGGTTTCCGCACCGAACTCCGCGACCTGATGATGCGCGCGGTCGAGTACGGCGTGCCGCCGGCGACCCTCGCGCGCCTCGGCGCCGACCACAACCGGCCGGAGTGGGTAGCCGCCGCCGCCTTCATCCGCGGCTACGAAGAGGTGAAGGACCTCGCCCGGCCCGGCCAGTACGACTCCACCGAACTCGCCCAGTATGCCGCGGCACTGGTGCAGGCCGCCGAGCCCGGTCCCGCCGGGGCCGCGTCACTCGGCGCGCTTGCCGGCCTCCGTTTGATCGTCGTCGACGACGCGCAGGAGTCGACCCAGGCCACGCTCACCCTGCTCGCCCAGTTCGCGGCCAGGGGTGTGGCCGTCGTCGCGTTCGGCGACCCCGACATCAGCACCGGGTCGTTCCGGGGCGCCCATCCGGATGCGCTGGGTCGCCTGGGCAGCTACCTCGGCGTCGACCGGGTGGAGACAGTGGTACTCGGCTCGGTGTACCGCCACGACCAGGCCGTGCGCACCGTCGTGCGTGAGGCCACGGCCCGCGTCGGGACCGCTGCAGCCGGGACCCAGCGCTCCGCGGGGCCGGCGAGCCTGGCCGACACGGCGGCCGGCCCGCCGCAGCCTGCTGCGCCGCGGGCCGCCTGGGAGTCCGCACCGGGCTCCGAGGCGGGATTCGTCCAAACCGTCGTCACGGCGACGCCCGCCGACCAGCTCGCCGTCATCGCCCGGCGGTTGCGTGAACGCCACGTGATCGGTCGGATCCCGTGGGGCGAGATGGCCGTGATCGTGCGCAGCGGCTCGCTGGTGCCGGCCCTCGCCAAGGGGCTGGCCGCCCTCGAGGTCCCCACCCAGGTGGCCACCGTCGCCACGGCGCTCCGCGACGAACACGCCGTCAAGGCTTTCATCCTCGCCCTCGACGTGACCCTCGGCCGGCGCCCCCTTGACGGCCAGGCCGCCGTCGACCTTCTCGGCGGCCCGCTGGGCGGGCTCGACCCGATCACCTTGCGCCGCCTCCGCGCGGCGCTCCGGCAACAGGAACTCGACGGCGACGGCGATCGCAGCGCCGACGAATTACTGGTGGAGGCGCTCTCCGTGCCCGGTGCGCTCGCCATGATCGAAACCCGGACCGCCCGCCGGGCGGCAGCGTTCGCGGACAGCCTGCGCGCGGCATCCGCCGACTACCGGGGCGGCGCGACGATCGAGGAGCTGCTGTGGGGGCTGTGGCAGCGGAGCGGCCTCGCCACCGCGTGGCTCGAGCAGTCGCGCGGCACCGGCATCGTCGCCGACGAAGCCAACCACAACCTCGACGCGGTCGTGGCCCTGTTCTCCGCCGCCACGCGGTTCGTGGAGCGCACCCCGGACGCGCCGCCCGTGCTGTTCGTCGAGCACCTGGTCGACACCGACGTCCCCGAAGACACCCTCGCGCCGCGGGCGCAGACCGACGCCGTCGTGGTCTCCACCCCTCCCGGCATGATCGGACGCGAATTCGAGGTCGTGGTGCTCGCCGGCGTGCAGGAGAACGTCTGGCCTGACCTCCGCATCCGAGGCTCACTCCTCGGTGCCGGCGACCTGGCCGCGCTCGCGTCGGGCACCGCGGACACCGCGACAGGTGCCCCCACCGATGCCCGCACCGCGGTGCTGCACGACGAGCTGCGGATGTTCGCCCAGGCCGCCTCGCGCTCCACCCGCGAACTCCTGGTGACCGCCGTCGACAACGAAGACAACCATCCGTCGGTCTTCCTGCGGCTGTTGCCGCAACCTGATCCGGGCGTGGCCAGCCGCTACCCGATGTCGCTGCGCGGCATGGTCGGCCGACTGCGCCGCGACCTGACCGGGGCGCTGCGCCAGACCCCGTCGGGTCGCGGGGGCGCCCTCACCCAGGTCCGGGCAGCGGATGCCGCGGCCACGCTGGCGAGACTGGCCAGGGAAAGCGTGCCCGGCGCCGACCCGGCCGAATGGTACGGACTGCGGGAGCCCTCCACCACCCGGCCCCTCAACGATCCGGAGGCCGGCGACGGTCCGGTTCGGGTCTCGCCGTCGAAGATGAAAGCGTTCGAGAGTTGCCCGCTGCACTGGCTGATCGGCCAGATCGGCGGCGGCACCAGCAACACCGCGGCGAACCTCGGCACCATCATCCACAAGGCGCTCGAGGACGCGACGACGCAGCGCGACATCGCCGGCGACACCAGCACAGACATCAGCACAGACATCAGCCCTGACTCGCTGTGGAATGCGGTGGAAGCGCGCTGGAGCGAGCTCAGCTTCGACGCCGACTGGCAGTCGCAGGTGCAGAAGCGGGAAGCCCGCGCGCTCACCGACCGCCTCGCCTCCTACCTGGCGGATTTCGAACGCGCCGGCGCGACCCTGCTCAGTGCCGAGGGACACTTTGAGCTCGAGGTGGGCACCGCGGTGCTCTCCGGCACCATCGACCGGGTCGAGCAACTCGCCGACGGACGAGCCGTGATCGTGGACCTGAAAACCGGCAAGGGCGACCCCGTCAATGACGCCGGAGTGGCTGACCACCCCCAGCTCGGCGCCTACCAGCTCGCCTTCCACGACGGTGCGATCGACGCTGCACCGGCTGACGCCGAACTGGCCGGCGCACGGCTGGTCATCGTGTCTTCCGGCACGGTCAGGCAGAACTACCGCAATCCCATGCAGCCCGCCTTCGGCCCGGACGAGCTCGCCGCCTTCCGTGACCGGGTCATCGCCGACGCCGCCGGGATGGGCGGAGCCGTCTTCCTCGCCGAGATCGCCGACCACTGCCTCGACCCGTGGTCATTCGGGTCCTGCCGCATCCACGTCATCAAGCAGGTCAGCTCATGAACACCAACAACAACACCAACACCAACACCAACACCAACACCGCCACCAACACCGCCACCAACACCGCCACCAACACCGCCGCGCCCGCGCCGACGATCTCCGCGCCGGCCATCGCCCGGGCGCTGGAGATGTTCCCGCCCACCGCCGAGCAGCAGACTGTGATCGAAGCGCCGCTGTCGCCGGTGCTGGTCGTGGCCGGCGCCGGCAGTGGCAAGACCGAGACCATGGCCAACCGGGTGCTGTGGTTGCTGGCGAACGGCCTGGTGCGTCCGGACCAGATCCTCGGCCTCACCTTCACCCGCAAGGCGGCCGGAGAACTGGGCAAGCGCATCGGTGACCGCATCGCGCAGCTCGAGAAGGCCGGCCTGATGCCGAGGGCCGGCAACACCGGGTCAGCGCCCGGCGCCCCCGACGCCACCGACCTGTTCAATTCCCCGACGGTCGCCACCTACAACTCCTTCGCCAGCCGGCTTTTCAGCGACAATGCCCTGCTGCTGGGACGCGAACCGGAGTCTGTGCTCCTCACCGAAACGTCGGCCTGGCTGCTCGCACGCCGGGTGGTCATCGACCACGGCGACAGTCGGCTGGTCCCGTACGGCAAGAAGCTCGACGCGGTGACGGATGCCGTGCTCGAGTTCAGTCGGATCCTCGCCGAGAATCCACCCCCGTTCCGGCCGGGGGAACCCGCGGTTCCGCACGACCTGGCCGGGCTCGCCGACAGCTTCGGATACCTTGCCGACCTCCCGTACGGCAACCCACGCAAGAACAAGCCGTACGACTCCGTCGTCACCGCCATCGCTGCCGTCGCCCCCCTGCCGGTGCTCGCTGAGCTGGCCCAGCGCTACCAGGACGAGAAGCGTCGGCTGGGGCTGATCGAATTCTCCGACCAGGTCGCCCTCGCGCTCGAGGTGTCGCAACGGGTCGACAGCGTGGTCGCGCACTACCGCGACCAGTACCGGGTGGTCCTCCTGGACGAGTACCAGGACACGTCGGTGCTGCAGACCCGGCTGCTGAGCACACTGTTCGCCCAGCATCCGGTGATGGCGGTCGGGGACCCCCATCAGTCGATCTACGGCTGGCGCGGGGCCAGCTCGGCCAACCTGCTCGGCTTCTCTCAGGACTTCGCCGCCCTGCCGAACGCCGAGCTGCCGACAATGTCGCTGTCCTACACCTGGCGGAACCCGGTGACCGTGCTCGATGCGGCGAACGCGCTGGTCGCACCGCTGAGCGAGGCGCTGCGTGCACGGCCGGGCGGCATCCAGGTCGACACCCTCAAGGTGCCGGACGGCAAGGAACAGGGGAAGGTCGACGGCGCCGTGTTCGAAACCATCGCCGAGGAAGCCAGCGCGATCGCCCGCTGGTTCGCCGAACGCCTGCCGGAGGGCAGCGAACACTCCGCGGCGATGCTGTTCCGGGCCCGGCGAGACATGGACTTCTTCGCCGAGGTGTTGCGGGAACACGGCGTGCGTGCGCACGTGCTCGGAATCGGCGGGCTGCTGTCGACGCCGGAGATCGCCGACGTCGTGAGCGTGCTGCGGGTCGCACACGATCCGTCTTCGGGCACCGAGCTGATCCGGGTGCTCACCGGCGGGCGCTGGCGCGTAGGGCCACGCGACCTGCAGGCGCTCTCCGGCGTTGCCGGCTGGCTGGCGGCCCACGACTGGGCACAGAAGGCCCTCAGTGACGAGCTCAAGGCGAAGGTTCGGGCATCCGTTGCCGCCGAAGACACCAGCTCCCTGGTCGACGCGCTCGACTTCGTCGCCACGGCGCCGGCCGGGCACAGCCAGCTGGTTGGATTCAGTGAAATCGGGCTGGAACGCCTCCGAGCGGCCGGCGCGCAACTGGCCTGGTTCCGCTCCAGGGCCGGCCTGCCGCTCCTCGACTTCGTCCGGCTGATCGAGCAGGAACTGCTGCTCGACGTCGAGCTGGTCGCCAACGAGTCCCGCGGACTGGGCCTGGCCAACCTATACGCCTTCCACGACGCCGTGGCAGCCTTCCAGGACAGTGACGAGCACGGTACCCTCGGCAGTTTCCTGCGCTGGCTGAAACGCGCGGAACTGCAGGATGACATGGGGCCCCGCACCGAACCGGCCGAACCCGGCACCGTGCAACTGCTCACCATCCACGGCTCCAAGGGCCTGGAATGGGACTTCGTCGCCATCCCGGCGCTGACCGAGAACTCCGTGCCCGCCAAGGCGAAGGATGGAGCCGGCTGGCTGCGCTTCGGCGAACTGCCCTACCCGTTCCGCGGCGATCGCGATGAATTGCCCGAGCTGCGCTGGCGCGGCCTGGCCACGCAGGCGGACTTCGACGAGGAGTTCGGGTCGTATAAGGCGGCTCTCGGGGCGCGGCACGACGCCGAGGAACGCCGACTGATCTACGTGGCGACCACACGGGCGCAGCAACAACTGCTGCTCACCGGGTCGTTCTGGGCGGCCGGCAAGACCCAGCGGCGGCCCAGCCGTTTCCTCGCCGAACTGGCCGAAGCCGGCATCGTTCCCGCCCTGCCGGTCGCCAGCATTACCGAGGAAAGACCGGAAACCACGCAAGACGGCACCGAATCCTGGCCGTTCGACCCGCTCGGCACCCGTCGCGGCACGGTGGAGGCCGCTGCCGAGCGGGTGCGGGAGGCGATGGACAGCGAGACGCACGTCGATTCGCCACTGGCGCGCGAGATCACCCTGCTCCTCGAGGAGCGGGCGGAGCGCCAGGCCGGGGCGGGCTTCGTCCCGCTCCCCACCCGAATACCGGCCTCTCGATTCAAGGATTACGTCGACGACCCGCAGGCCGTGGCGGCGGGCCTCCGCCGCCCGATGCCCGAACGGCCCTACCGGGCCACCCGGCTCGGCACGCTGTTCCACGCCTGGGTCGAGCAGCGATCGGGCCTGGCCGGATCCGGCGATCTGATCGACGCCGGACTCGCCGACTTCGACACCGAGCGCGAGTGGGGCACCGCGGGTGGCGCTGGCGCACCGGGTGCGGCGCTCGCCGGTGTCGGGCTCAGTGACGCATCCGCCCCCGGCGCGACTCTCGCCGGCACCGAGCAGGAACAGCTGAACCGGCTCAAGGCCACCTTCGAGTCGTCACCCTGGGCCGGCCTGAAGCCGGATGCGGTGGAGATCGAAATCCACTACGTGCTGGCCGGGCAGGTGTTCATCTGCAAGCTCGACGCCGTCTACCGCACCGCAGACGGCTACCAGGTCGTCGACTGGAAGACCGGGAAGGCGCCCAAGAACGCGGCAGACCTCGAACTCAAGCAGACCCAGCTGGCGCTGTACCGACTAGCGTTCGCCCAGTGGAAGGGCATCGACCCCGATCTCGTCGACGCCGTGTTCTACTTCGTCGCCGACGACGCCATCATCACGCCGGAGCGGCTCTACTCCGAAGACGACCTGGTGTCGGCGTGGTCGTCGGTGTGGTCGTCGGTGGTGGCGGCATCCGTTGTCGCGCCGTCGTCAACGCCGCGGTCGAACCCCGCGCCCGTGTCAGCGACGGGGATCGGCCCGGTCGCTGCAGCGTCGGGCGAGTACTCGAGGGACTCGAACTCCGATAGGTCGTAGGAATCGGTGTGCATCGCGGCGGCCGGCTCGCGGCTCGCCTGTGCTCGTGCGCTTCGGTGCAGCGGAGTCTGGTCCAGCATCGCCTCGACGTCTGACACCTCGAGCACGGGCCCGGTCTCCGGCGAGAGCGGATGCGAGGAACGATTGTGCACCGTGTCCACCAGCCCGTCGAGCATGGCAACGGCGTCGTCGACGATGTTCTGGTTGCGGGTGTCGGTGCCGTGAAGCAGCCAGCGGACCAATTCCAGCTCGGCGTAGAGCATGGCGCGCTGGGTGATTCGCTGGTCGCTGCCCTGGCGGGCTTCGGAATAGGCGGCGACCGCGGTCTCCGCTGCGGCTCCCCGGGAGGCGAGCAGCCAGTGCAAATCGCGGGCCGGGTCGCCGACCGCGAGCCCCGACCAGCCGAGGATCCCCGATACCGCGTCATCGGTGATCAGGAATGACTCCGCCGACAAGGACCCGTGGATGACCGTGGGCGGGAACTGCCACAACGCGTCATCATCGGTGGCCTGCTCCCAGCGGCGCAGCAGTGCCGCGGGCAGGTAGCCGGTGTTGGCGGCCCGGTCGATCAGGTCGATCGTCGAAGTACGGCACTCCTCAGCGCTCTGCTGGGGGAGCCCCGCCGTGCCGATGAACGCGGTGGGGAGGCTGTGGATGGCGGCGATGGCGCGGCCGATGGAGCCGGCCACGCCGGCGTGGCCGGTGAGGGCGTCGGTGTCGTACGAGTCGCCGGGAAGCAGCTCATAGACGACGGCGCGGGTGGAGCCCACCGGCGCCTGGCCGACGAACTCGGGAACGTCGAACGGCAGCCGGCTGCGATTGCCGACCGTCAACGCGCGCAGCGCGACCAGGTCGGCCGACTGCTCAGTCTCGGCGGCCTGGGAGGTGGGAACCCGAGCGATCAGCCGCCGTCCGTCGCGCCCGATGACGAGCGCCGAATCGAACATTCCGTGCGCGCCGTGACTGTGCTTGCGCGCCTGCGCGACGTCCAGGCCGGGAACGGCGGACGTGACCAACGCGGCTAGAGTGAGGTGGGATCTGGCCATGCCTTCTAGGTTAGGTCGAGATCCCCCCGGCGTGGCCACCGCCACGCCTCCACATCACTTCGGCTGCAGCCAGAGATCACACGAGGTCGCCATGTCGTTCGCGTTCACGGCGCGATTGCCGCTCTCCCGGCATGAGGTCGACCGCGACCACATTCGTCGCGCCAGCGACACCCTGTTCGAGACGCTGCGAACGGATGCCGCGGCCCGGGTTCTCCCGTTGTGGCGCGGCAAGGCGCTGGTCGCGGTCGCTTCCGCGGCCGAGCGGGAGACCGGCCGGGCACACCTCGAGCTGGTGCGCCCAGGCCTCGTTCCGGACTCGCTGCTGACCCTCTACCTCGGCCTGTCCCTGGCCACCGACCTCGAGGAACCGGCCGGCACGCCACTGCTCGCCACCGTCCTGTCCGATGAAGCCGCCGCGGACCTGGAACCCGACGAGGGCCGCTGGATCGGCCTCCGGCAGCTGGCCACCGTGCTGCCCGACCGGGACACCGGCGCGTTCGCCGAAGCGCTCGCGCTGGCGAACTGGCATGCGTCGCACGGGCACTGCCCGCGGTGCGGGGCCGAGACAACCGTTGAAGACGGCGGGTGGACCCGCCGCTGCCCGGTCGACGGGAGCCAGGTGTTCCCGCGCACCGATCCCGCGGTCATCGTGTTGATCACCGACGACGCCGACCGCATCCTGCTCGGGTCGAACGCGATGTGGGAACAGAACCGATACTCATTGCTGGCCGGATTCGTGGAGCCGGGGGAGTCGCTGGAGTCTGCCGTGCTCCGGGAGATGCACGAGGAGTCCGGGCTGCGGGTGACGGACGCGGAATACCTCGGATCCCAGCCGTGGCCATTCCCGGCGTCCATCATGTGCGGCTTCACCGCCCGGCTCGCCGACGACCAGCAGCCGCAGGACCTGCTGCCGGACGGCGAGGAGATCCTCGACCTGCGCTGGTTCACCCGCGACGAAGTGCGCGCCGAGGCCGGAAGGGTCATCCTGCCGGGTGCGGCCTCGATCGCCCGCGCCCTGCTCGAGCACTGGCTGGGCGAACCGTTGCCCGCCGGGGCGGACGGGGTGCGCGCGTGAGCGCCATCCGCCCCCCGGCCGGCGAACCCGTCCGCGCCGCGGGCGCCCTCGTCCCCAGTGGCCCGGATGCCCTCCTCGCCGGCCTCGACGACCAGCAGCGGGTTGCCGCCGAAGCCCTGATCGGTCCGGTCTGCATGCTCGCGGGGGCGGGTACCGGGAAGACTCGGGCGATCACCCACCGCATCGCCTACGGCGTGATGACCGGTGCGTACGCCCCGAACCGGGTGATGGCGCTCACCTTCACGGCCCGGGCCGCCGCGGAGCTCCGCGGCCGGCTGCGCCAGCTCGGCGCCGGGGGCGTCGCCGCCCGCACCTTCCACGCCGCGGCGCTGTCACAGCTCAATTACTTCTGGCCGCACGTGGTCGGCGGGCAGGTGCCCCGGCTGCTCGACGGCAAGGGCCGGCTGCTCGGCCATGCCGCCGAGTCGCTGAAGCTCAAACTCGACACCGCCACCCTCCGCGACCTGGCCGCCGAGGTCGAGTGGCGCAAGGTGTCAGGCCTCAGCATCGAGCAGTACGCGGCCGGCATCAGCGCGCGCGCGCAGCCCGGCCGCCTCACCGCAGACCAGGTCGTCGCCATGCAGGAGACCTACGAGCGGATCAAGGACGAGCGCAAGCAGCTCGATTTCGAAGACGTTCTGCTGGCGATGGCCGGGATGATCGAGGCCGAACCGTCCGTCGCCCTGCAGGTGCGTGAGCAGTACCGGTTCTTCGTGGTCGACGAGTACCAGGACGTGTCCCCGCTTCAGCACGACCTGCTCGCGCTCTGGCTCGGCGACCGCCGCGACCTGTGCGTGGTCGGCGACGCCAGCCAGACCATCTACTCCTTCGCCGGAGCGCGCAGCGACTACCTGCTCGAATTCCCCAAGCGATTCGAAGACGCGACCGTTGTGCGCCTGGAACAGAACTACCGCTCCACCCCGGCGATCGTCGCCACCGCGAACCAGCTCATGCGTGGGCGTCCCGGCGCCCTCTCCCTGCACGCCGCAGCCGCCACCGCCGGCCAGCGGGAGATCCATCCGGAGCCGAGTGTGCGCGAGTACGCCACCGACATGGCGGAGGCGCGGGGTGTCGCCCAACGGATCATCGAACTGATCGAAGGCGGCGCGCGCCCCGAACAGATCGCCGTGTTGTACCGGGTGAACGTGCAGGCCGCGGCACTGGAGACGGCCCTCGGCGAGGCCGGGGTGAGCTACCAGATCCGCGGTTCGAAGCGCTTCTTCGACCTCCCGGAGGTGAAGCAGGCGGTGATGTCGCTGCGCGCGGCATCCGTTTCGATCGTCGGTGAGCCGCTGTTCAAGTCCGTCAGCGACGTGCTGCGTTCCCTCGGCTGGAGCCAGACCGCCCCGGAAACCAGGGGAGCGGTGCGGGACAGGTGGGAGTCGCTGAACGCGATCATGGGGCTGGTGGACCAGGCTGTGCCCGGCACCACGTTCCGGCAGTTCACCGACGAACTGATGGAGCGCCAGGCCGGCCAGCACGAACCGACGGTGGCCGCGGTGACCCTGGCCACCCTGCACTCGGCCAAGGGGCTGGAATGGGACGCCGTGTTCCTGATCGGGCTCTCGGAGGGGCTGGTGCCGATCAGCTATGCGGGCACATTCGAGCAGGTCGACGAGGAGCGCCGACTGCTCTACGTCGGCATCACGCGGGCACGTCGCCGGCTGTTACTGAGCTGGTCCGCGTCGGGCCAGCAGCAGCGCTCCCCGCGAGTGCGATCACGTTTTCTGGAAGAGATCGGCATCCGCACCGCTCGTGCGGCAGGTGCACGCGGCGCCTGACCTTCCCCGTCGCGGCGCTCACCGACAGTGATTCACCGAACAGCGGGCGCGAGCCGGTGCGGAAGCGGTCGTCGACCAGGTCGGCGACCCTGGTCGCCACGTCGATCGACGCGCGCGTGGTCTCGGTCGGCGCGATCGCCCTGAGCAGTTGCGCGGCCATCGCCGGCCAAGCCGGGTCGTCGTCGACGTGAGCGAGCTCCAGGCAGTAGAGGCACGGTCCGCTCCCGGGTTCCACGAGCGGTCCCAGCCGGATCGCCGTGTCGCCGAACACGATGGGCAGGTGCGGGATGTCGCGGTTCAGCCAGCGCCCGTGCCGGGCGGGGTCGAGCGCGTAGTGGCCGACGAGGATAGCGAGGTCGATGGCCGGCGCGGGCGGGCGCAGGGCGGGCGGGCTCCCCGCATGTGGGCTCTCCGCGTCTGCGTGCAGCGCGGTCGGCATGGCGGCAGGGACCGCGGCGGGCATCGCTGCGGTGTTGCGCACGGCGTCGATACCGTAGCCGAGCTCATACAGCAGCGAACGGATGCGCGCGGCAGTCGGTCCCGCACCGTCGACGCATACGACCGGAGGGCCGGGCGCCGGCGGACCCGGATCCGGCTGATGCCGATCCCCGTCGCCGAGCAGGGCCGGCCGGAGCCGCCGCAGCAGCGCGAGGATCTCGGCGTCGGAGGCGCCGGCCTCCCGTCCGAGAAGGATCGCGCCCGACCGGGGAACGCCCGCCCGGAGCGCCTCGAGCACCTGCATCAGGGCGCCGGTCACGCCCGGGAACACCACCAGCGGGTCGTCGACGCCGAGCTGGATGGTGTCGGGCGTCCGCCAGACCAGCGGCACCATCGGGTTGATTCGGTAGATCATGCCCCCATGATGCGCGTCCGCATCCATCCCCGCCCGAAGTTGTCCACACCCCATCGCCGAAAACGCATTTGTTGGGGTTATGCGGGCGTCTTGGACCCAACAAGTGCGTTCTCGGCGAAGTGCGCAGGGAGGGGGTAGGGGGAGGGGGTAGGGGGAGGGTTAGTCCTCGCGGGGGCGCTCGGTGTCGTCGTCGCGGAGGAGGTCTTCGAGGGCCGCATCCACCTCGTCGAGCACCGGCTCGGCTCCGGAGGCTGTCCTGGTGAGCCGGGCGATCAGGGCCTGCGGGTCGTCGAGGTCCTCCGATGTGGGCAGGATGTCCGGGTGCGCCCACAGGGCGTCCCTCGCCTCGTTGCCCACGGCATCCGTCACCGCCTGCCACATCGCCGCCGCCTCGCGCAGCCGACGCGGCCGGAGCTCCAGGCCGACCAGGGTCGCGAACGCCGACTCTGCCGGACCGCCCGACGCGCGGCGACGGCGGACCGTTTCGGCGATGGCGTCCGACTTGGGCAGCCGACTGGTCGCCTCGGCCGTCACCACGTCAACCCAGCCTTCGACCAGGGCGAGCATGGTCTCCATCCGGCCGAGGGCCGCCAGCTGGGCGTCGCTCTTGGGCGGGATGAGCGAGCCGTCGACCATCGCCTGGCGCAGTTCCTCGGGGTTGGACGGGTCGAACCCGCTGGCCAGGTCTTCGAGCCGGTCGGTGTCGATGCGGATGCCGTGGGCGAATTCCGTGATCGACGTGATCAGGTGCAGGCGCAGCCAGCGTGAGTGCCGGAACAGCCGTGCGTGGGCGAGCTCGCGCACGGCGAGGTAGATCTGCACCTGGTCGGAGGGTATGTCGAGGCCCTCGCCGAATACTGCGACGTTCTGGGGGAGCAGGGCCGCCTGCTGCTCGTCGAGCAGGGGAATGCCGATGTCGCCACCGGAGACGACCTCGCTGGAGAGCTGGCCCACCACCTGGCCCAGCTGCATGGCGAACAGGGTGCCGCCGAGGCTCCGCATCACCTGGCTGGCGCCGGCGATCATGCCCTGCAGTTCTTCCGGCGCCTGTTCGGTAAGCACCTTGGTGAGGGAATCGGAGATGCTGGTCGCGACCGGTTCGGCCAGCTGGGACCAGAGCGGGAGGGTTGCGGTGACCCACTCCGTGCGAGTCATCAGGCGCGGCTCGCGTGTCAGTTCGGCCACCGAGACCACGTCATCAAGCCACAGCGCCGCGATGTGGAAGGCCTGCTCGAGCTGGGTGCGCTGTTCATCGGTGGCGGTCAGCTGTCCGGCGCGGGCGCGCTCCTGCCCCTGCTTGAGCGCGATGTCCCAGTTGACCCGGCCGTCGCCGCTTCCGCGCAGTGCGCCCTGGAGCTGGTTCATCAGCGCGGCAACGCTCGCCGGGTCGTTCGGCAGCCCGGCGGCGCCGGCCAACTGGCTCGGGTCGATGGACGAGTTGCCGGCGAGGATGTCGCGCAGCATGTCACGGAACTCGTCGCCGGTGCCGCCGTTCTCGCTGTTGTCGTCGTTGCTGGGGTTTTGACCGTCATCGGGTCGTGAGTCGTCGGCCACTTCAGGCACCTCTCAGTTACGTACTTCTACGCTAGCCCCGCGGGAGCTGCCGGGACTGGGAAATGTCCTAGGCTGAGCGACTGCGGTGTCCGCCTGTCGCGAACACCCCTCGACAACCCGGAAGGATCGCGGTGGCCCTCTTCACCGAAGACCAGATGGCATCCGCCCATCGTGGAACGCGTTCCGGCCGTGCCGGCTGGATCGTGCTTGGGATCGCACTCATCGTCGGGCTGATCCTCGCCGTGGCCCCCGCCCCGTACGTCATCGACAAGCCAGGGCCGGTGTTCAACACACTGGGCACAACGGATGCCCTCGGCACGACCACCGCCGGCGCCGGTACGCCGTTGATCAGCATCCCGGGGGAGACCACCTACCCGACGAAGGGCTCACTCGACCTGCTTACAGTGTCCCAGGTCGGCAACCCTGAGCAGCGTCCGAACTGGCTGGCCGTGGCAGCGGCCTGGTTCGATCCCAGCCAGGCCGTCGTCCCGATCGACCAGGCGTACCCTCCGAACGTGTCGCAGAAGCAGGTCGACCAGCAGAACCAACTCGCCATGGTCAATTCGCAGCAGGATTCCATCGCCGCCGCGCTCAGCGAACTCGGATACGACTATCCGAGCACTGTGACGGTGGTTTCGCTGCCCGACAAGTCGCCGGCCGCCGGGCTGATCCGGCCGGACGACCAGGTGGTGTCCGTGAACGGCACCGCCGTCGGCGATATCGCCGAACTCCGCGACGCCCTCAAAGCCAACGGTGCGGGAACCACGGCAACCATCGGCGTGATCCGTGACGGGGCGAAGAAGACCGTCACCGTCACGCCGGTCGCGAACGCCGGCGGCGTGGTCGTGGGGATCAACGTGAAGATGAGCTACCAGTTCCCATTCGACGTGCAGATCCAGCTGGACAAAGTCGGGGGACCCAGCGCCGGCATGATGTTCGCGCTCGGGATCATCGACAAACTCACGCCGGGTGCCATCCAGGGTGGGGCGAAAGTTGCCGGCACCGGCACCATCGACCAGACCGGAACGGTCGGACCGATCGGCGGAATCCAGCAGAAGCTCTATGCCGCCCAGGGTGCCGGGGCCAAGTGGTTCCTCGCCCCCGCCGACAACTGCGACGAGGTCACCGGGCATGTTCCGGACGGCCTGACCGTGTTCAAGGTCACCACGCTCGATGACGCCCTCACGGCCCTGGACGCGATTCGCACCGGTGCCGGCACCGCCTCCATTCCGACCTGCCCGGCTGGCTGAGCCAACGCTGGGCGGATCATGGGAATTCTCTCAGGAGCGCTTGTCTAGGATGGGGGTCTGACCCTGATTTCAGAGCAAGAGGCCTCATCACGTGACATCAGCATCTTCCGCCCAAGCCCCCCGACGGAGCCGAGCGCCGCTCGCGATCACCGCAGCGATCATCGCCGTACTAGTGATTCTGTTCTTCATCTTCGCCGGCCTCTACGCCGACATCCTCTGGTACGACCAGCTCGGGTTCCTCAGCGTGCTGACCACCCAGTGGCTCGCCGGGACAGCACTGTTCTTCGTCGGTTTCATCGGGATGGCCGTGCCGGTCTGGGTGAGCATCCAGCTCGCGTACCGCCTGCGCCCGGTCTATGCGAAGCTCAACTCCCAGCTTGACCGCTACCAGCAGGTGATCGAGCCGCTGCGGCGCCTGGCGATGTACGGCATCCCGGCGCTGCTTGGCCTGTTCGCCGGCGTCGCCGCGGCCACGCGCTGGCAGCCGGTGCTGATGTGGCTGAACCGCACCGAGGTCGGCAAGACCGACCCGCAGTTCCACTTCGACATCTCGTTCTACCTGTTCGACCTGCCCTTCTACCACTCCGCACTGGGCTTCGCCTCCGCAGTCGTCTTCATCTCTGCCCTGGTCGCGCTGGCGACCTGCTACCTCTACGGCTCGATCCGCATCAGCGGCCGCGAGGTTTTGATCTCGAAGTCGGCGCGGGTGCAGATCGCGGTCACCGCGGCCGTGTACCTGTTGCTGCAGGCCGTGAGCATCTGGCTGGACCAGTACTCCACCCTCACCGACGAGGGCGGCCTGATCACCGGCGCCGCCTACACCGACGTGAACGCCACCATCCCGGGCCGCGCCATCCTGGCCGGCATCGCCGCGGTGGTCGCCGTACTGTTCCTGGTCACGGCCATCATCGGTCGCTGGCGCCTCCCGGTGATCGGCACCGTGCTGTTGATCGTCTCCAGCCTGATCATCGGATCGCTCTACCCGTGGGTGGTCCAGCGTTTCCAGGTCGACCCGAGCGCCAAGACCCTCGAATCGACGTACATCCAACGCAACATCGACCTCACCCGGGACGCGTACGGCCTCGCCGACATCGAAGAGATCCCGTACAACGCCACCACCACCGCCGAGCCCGGCGCGCTCCGCGCTGACGCCGAAACCACGGCGAACATCCGCATCATCGACCCGGCCAAGGTCAGCGACGCGTTCTCCCAACTGGAACAGTTCAAGCAGTACTACCAGTTCCCGGCCAACCTCGACGTCGACCGCTACACGATCGACGGAAAGTCGCAGGACACGGTCGTCGCAGTGCGTGACCTCAACCTGGAGGGCCTGAACACCGGTAACACCTGGGTCAACTCCAGCACGGTCTACACCCACGGATACGGCGTGGTCGCGGCGTACGGGAACCAGCGTTCCGCAGACGGCCAGCCCGTGTTCCTGGAATCCGGCATCCCCACCACCGGTTCGCTCGGCAAGTTCGAGCCCCGGGTGTATTTCGGTGAAACGTCGCCGACCTATTCCATCGTGGGAGCGCCCAAGGGCACCAAGCCGGTCGAGCTCGACTACCCGTCGAGTACCGCCGCCGGAGCCGAGCAGACCTACACCACCTTCACCGGCAACGGTGGCCCCAAGCTCGACAACGCGTTCAAGAAGCTCGTCTACGCGCTGAAGTTCCAGTCGGAGCAGATCTTCCTGGCCAACTCGGTCAACGACAAGTCGCAGATCCTCTATGACCGCGACCCGGTGACCCGCGTGCAGAAGGTCGCGCCCTACCTCACGCTCGACTCGGACGCCTATCCGTCGGTTGTCGACGGCAAGATCAAGTGGATCATCGACGCGTACACGACGTCGGCGAGCTACCCGTATTCGACGGCCGTCGGTCTCTCGGACGCGATCGCGGACAGCGAGACCCCGGCGCAGCCGTTCGCGCTCGACAAGATCAACTACATCCGCAACTCGGTGAAGGCCACCGTCGACGCGTATGACGGTTCGGTCACGCTTTACGCCTGGGACACCACCGACCCGCTGCTGAAGACCTGGCAGAAGATCTTCCCCTCCACGGTCAAGCCGATGAGCGCGATGTCGGGTGACCTGATGAGCCACGTGCGCTACCCGGCTGACATGTTCAAGGTGCAGCGGTCGATCCTCAAGCAGTACCACGTGACGGATGCCGGATCGTTCTACTCCAAAGACGACGCGTGGACCACGCCCGATGACCCGGTGGCCCCCACCGGCGACACCACACTGCAGCCCCCGTACTACCTGACCATGCAGATGCCGGGCCAGGACAAGCCGTCGTTCTCGCTGTACACGACCTTCATCCCCGACGCCTCGGGCGCCACCAGCCGGAACGTGCTGACCGGCTACCTCGCGGTGGATGCGGACGCCGGAGCGACCGACGGTAAACGCGCGGCGGGCTACGGCAAGCTCAGGCTGCTCACGCTGCCCAAGGACGACACCGTGCCAGGCCCCGGCCAGGTGCAGGCGAAGTTCAACGCCGATCCGGTCGTGTCGCAGGCCCTCAACCTGCTGAAGCAGGGCCAGTCAAAGGTCAGCAACGGCAACCTGCTCACCCTCCCGGTCGGCGGCGGGCTGCTGTACGTGCAACCGGTCTACGTGCAGTCCACCGGAAACACCTCGTATCCGCTGCTGCAGAAGGTGCTGGTGGCCTTCGGCGACCAGATCGCGTTCGAGGACACCCTCGACAAGGCGCTCGACGTCCTGTTCGGCGGGGACTCCGGTGCAACGGCGGGGGACACCGCTGTGCCACCGGCCGTCACGCCGCCGGCGACCGGAGGCGAGACGCCGCCGACGACCGGCACCACGACGCCCCCGTCGACCCAGACCGGCAACCCGGCGACGGATGCCCAGCTCAAGTCGCTGCTCGAGGTCGCCAAGGGCGCTCTCGCGGACAAGCAGGCAGCGCTGTCGGCCGGGGACTTCGCCGCCTACGGTGTGGCAGATAAGAAGCTGGCCGACACGGTCGCCAGCATGCTGGCCCTGCTCGGCGGTTAGCCCGCCCCGTCCATAACCAGCGCGCCCGAAATGGCGAAGCGCTCCCGCCCCGGCGGTAGCGGTTCGCCATTTCGGGCGCGCTGCTGCGTTTCAGGCCCGGGACGCACTGGGTTGGTTCGACCAGGTCCCAACCGCGTGATAGAGTAATTCTTGTAGCGCGGGGTGGAGCAGTTCGGTAGCTCGCTGGGCTCATAACCCAGAGGTCGCAGGTTCAAATCCTGTCCCCGCAACAGAACAAAAGTCCCGGTCTCGCCTGTGTTCATCACAGGCGGGCCGGGACTTTTGGGTTTAACCGTCTGAGTTCAACAAAACCATTTGAGCTCGACAAGGCGATGCACTGCATGAAGCCGCGGCGCCTCTGTGAACCCTGGGTGGCAGCGCGGGCCTACGCTAGCGTCTACAGGCGGAACCGCGTGTTGCTGGAAGCTGGGAGGCCGGTCATGGGAGTCTACCGGGACAGGATTCTTCCGCGAATGATCCACACCATTGGCGGAGGGAAATCGGTCGAGCCGCTCCGGCAGCGCGTCTGCACGGGCCTGGCGGGCGAGGTCGTCGAAATCGGATTCGGATCGGGGCCCAACGTCCCGTTCTATCCCGCGTGCGTGACCCGCGTTGCCGCGGTGGAGCCGGCCGACAGGGGCTGGAAGCTGGCCGCATCGCGCATCGCTGCCAGCGCTATTCCGGTCGAGCGCTCGGGACTCGACGGTCAACATCTGCCCTTCCCCGACGACACCTTCGACGCCGCGCTCTCCACCTGGAGCCTGTGCACCATCCCAGACCCTGGCGCGGCGCTGGGAGAACTGCGACGTGTACTCAAGCCCGGTGGAGCCTTCCACTTCCTCGAGCATGGGCTCGCTCCCGATGAGGCGGTCCAGCGCTGGCAGCGTCGGCTCGACCCGCTCCAGCAGGTCGTATTCGGCGGCTGCCATCTGGCCCGCCCGATCGTGGGACTTCTGACTGACGCGGGCTTCGTGATCAGCGAACTCGACGTTTTCTACGAGCCCGGGCCCAAATCGCAGGGTGCCGACTCACTCGGAGTCGCGATTTCCCCCTGGTAAACCGCTCAAGCACCGAGCCGCACGACGGCGCCCACCGCGTGACGAACGGATGCCGCTGCCTCGGTGATCTCCGCCGCTGTCGTGGTCGCCGCGAGGGTGAAACGCACCGCGGTCTGGGCGATTTCGGCGGGCACCCCGAGGGCGGTCAGCACGGGGGAGGGCTCGTCGCTGCCGGCCGCGCAGGCTGAGCCGCTCGAGCACACGATCCCGCGGCGCTCCAGCTCCAGCAGCACCGCCTCCCCGCTGGTGCCGGGGAACACGAACGACGCGGTGCCCGGCAACCGGTTCGACGGATGCCCGGTGAGGGTCGCCCCAGGCACCCCGTCCAGCACCGCGGCGATGAACTCGTCGCGGAGCGCGGCTGTCCTCCCGGCCGCTTCCACCCGCTCCCGGTCGGCGAGCCGGATGGCCGTGGCCAGTGCGACAGCGCCGGCCACGTTCTCGGTGCCGCTGCGCTTTCCGCGTTCCTGGCCCCCGCCGTGGAGGAGCGGTTCGATGGGGAGCCGGCCGCGCAGGTAGACGGCGCCGATGCCCTTCGGCGCTCCGACCTTGTGACCGGATATCCCGAGCGCGTCCACGCCGAGCTCGCCCACGTTCAGCGGCAGCCAGCCTGCCGCCTGTACCGCGTCGGTGTGGAACGGAACACCGGCGGAGCGTGCCACCGCAGCCAGCTCGGCGAGGGGCTGCACGGTGCCGACCTCGTTGTTCGCGTAGTGGATGGAAACCAGGGTGGTGTCCGGCCGGAGGGCGCGACGCACCTCGTCGGGGTCGACGCTGCCCGTCGCATCCGTCGGCAGGAAGGTGACGTCGAAACCGTGGAGGCGGCGGAGGTAGTCGACGGACTGGAGGACTGCCTCGTGTTCGATCGGGGTGGTGACCAGGTGGCGGCCCCGCGCCGCGCCGAGCGCGATGCCCTTGACGGCGAGGTTGGCCGCTTCCGTGCCGCCGGCGGTGAAGACGACGTCGCCGGCCCGGCAGCCCAGGACGCCCGCGACGCTGCGCCGGGCCTCGGCGAGTGCGGTCGCGGCGGCTTCGCCCACCTCGTGGTGGCTGGACGGGTTGCCGAAGCTGCCGGTGAGGTGTGGCCACATGGCCTCCAGCGCCTCGGGGCGCACCGGGGTGGTCGCGGCGTTGTCCAGATAAATCATGGTCGAGGCACTCAGGCCAGGGGGAGCGCGAACCCGGCGGCTGCGCGGGTGTGCACCACGACGTCGAGCCCGAGGTCGAGTGACTGAACGCTGTGGGTGAGGGCTCCGACCGAGATGACATCGACGCCGGACGCCGCGATCTCACGGACCGTCTCCAGGGACACGCCGCCGCTGGCTTCGACGATCGCGCGCCCCGCGACGATACGCACGCCCTCTCGCAGGGCGTCCGGCGAGAAGTTGTCGAGCATGATCGAGTCGACCCCGGCCGCGAGCACGGGTTCGATCTGGTCGATGCGGTCGACCTCCACCTCGAGATGGGTGGTGTGCGAAAGCCGTCCCCGCACCTCACGGAGCGCCTCGGTGAGGTCGCGGCCGCCGGCGCTGAGCACGGCCAGGTGGTTGTCCTTGGCCATCACGGCATCGGACAGGCTGAACCGGTGGTTGTGGCCGCCGCCGTCCCGCACGGCCTGGCGCTCCAGGGCGCGGAGCCCCGGGGTGGTCTTCCGGGTGTCGACGATGCGCGCGGAGGTGCCGGCGGTCTCGGCGACGTAACGCGACGTGAGCGTGGCGATGCCGCTCATCCGCTGGACGAAATTGAGGGCGATGCGTTCGGCCTGCAAAATGCCGCGCGCCGGGCCGGACACTTCGGCCAGCAGCGCCCCGGCATCGAAGACGATGCCGTCGTCGGCCAGGCCGCGCACCTCGATACGCGGGTCGGTCAGCCGGAACGCGGCCTCCACCACGGAGCCGCCGCTGAAGACACCCGGCTCGCGGGCGATCAGGTGTGCCGTGGCGATGGCGTCCGCCGGGATCAGTACCTCGGAGCTGAGGTCGCCCCAGGGGGCATCCTCGTCGAGGGCGGCGCGGACGACTGTGTCGATCTGGTGGGCGGTCAGCATGCGAGGGCCTCCTCGGCCTGGGATGGTGCGGTGGCTGGTGGGGTGGTCGTTGGGCTCTGCTCGGTGTGTGGCTGGGCGCCGAGCGCGGAGTGGGAGGGGCTGGTGACGAAGTCGACCGGCACCGATCGTGCCGAGCCGCGGGTCCAGGCCAAGGAGCTGGCCAGTTCGGCGCGCTGCCGAGGGAAGTCGGCGCGGCGATGCGCGCCCCGGGACTCTTCCCGGCCGAGCGCAGCACACACCGTCAGCCGGGCCAGGTCGAGGAGGTTCGCGTCTTCCTGCGCCCGCATCCGTTCGCCGGCGGTCGCGCCGGGCATGGCCGTTGGCCGCCCAGCGCCGGCCAGCGTGGCGGATGCCGCGGCCAGCCCCTCGCCGGACCGCAGGACACCGGCTTCCCGCCACATCAGCCGCTGGAGCGCGTCGCGCGTCATGACCGGAGCGTCGGGTGGCGTGTGCCGCATGGGCGGGAGTGCCGCGTCGCCTGGCGAGGCGAGGGCCGCACCCGGGGTGTGGCGGGACTGTCCGGAGGTTCGCACCGGCCCTCGTGGCATCGGCACAGGCCCAGGCATCGGCACAGGTTCCCCCAGCGCACGCACGGCCCGGTCGGCGAAGACGGCGGCCTCCAGCAGCGAGTTCGAGGCAAGCCGGTTCGCGCCGTGAGCTCCGGTGCGGGCCGTCTCTCCGACCGCGAACAGGCCGGGAAGGGTGCTGCGCCCCCACCCGTCGGTCACGATGCCGCCCATCCAGTAGTGCGCGGCCGGTGCGACCGGGATCGCCTCGACGGCCCAGTCCAGTCCGGCGGCGCGGCACGCCGCGGTGATGGTGGGGAACCGGCTCTCCAGCAGTGCGGGCCCGAGGCCGGTGGCGTCCAGCATCACCGGTTCGCCGTCCTGCGCGGCCATCTCGAGCGCGATCGCGCGAGCGACCACGTCACGCGGTGCGAGTTCGGCGTCGGGGTGCACGCCCAGCATGAACCGCTCGCCGTGGGCGTTTCGCAGCACCGCCCCTTCGCCGCGCACGGCCTCTGACACGAGCGGGGTGCCGGGCACCGCGAGCGCGGTCGGGTGGAACTGGTAGAACTCGAGGTCGGCAACGGATGCGCCGGCTCGCCACGCGGCGGCGATCCCGTCTCCGGTGGCCACGGCCGGGTTGGTGGTGTGCCGGTACAACATTCCGGCGCCCCCGGTGGCGAGGATCACCGCATCGGCGCGGAGGTGCTCCGTTGGCGCAGCCGATTCGCCTCCGACGCCGCCGGTGGAGAAAACGGTGGCACCGGCCACGCGGTCGCCGTCCACGAGCAGGTCCACCACCATGGTGTGCTCGCGGATCACCAGGCGGGGATTCCGCATCATCCGCCGCTGCACCGTGGCGCCGAGCGCGCTTGAAATGGCAGCCCCGGTCGCGTCACCACCCGCGTGCAGCACCCGGGACTTGGAGTGTGCGGCTTCGAGTCCGCGGGTGAGGCCGGACTCGTCGCGGTCGAATGCGACACCGAACCGGATCAGATCGCGGACCCGCTCCGGCCCGTCGGAGCAAAGCACCCGGGCGATCTCGGCGTCGACGAGGCCGGCGCCGGCGTGCAGGGTGTCACGAACGTGCGAGTCAACGGTGTCGTCCGGGAACAGCGCCGCCGCGATACCGCCCTGCGCGTACCGGGTGTTGCTCTCCGACAGCGCGGCCTTGGTCACCAGCGTCACGTCGTGGCCGGCGTCCGATGCGCGGATCGCGGCGATCAGCCCGGCCAGGCCGCTGCCGACGACGAGAACGGATGCCACGGTCAGGCCAGAGTCTCGACGGGCTCGACCACCGGGGCGGGTTCGACCACCGGGGCCGATACCGGCGGCTTGGCTGCCAGCATCCGCTCCAGGGCCACTCGGGCGTGACCGGCCACATCGTCGGACACGGTGATGCGGTTCAGCACCTCGGCCGGCCGCTCTGCGGTGCCCACCAGCGCCTCGAGCACCCAGGCCAGGTAGCCGGAGTGGATGCGGTACATGGTCGAGCAGGGGCACACCACCGGGTCGAGGCAGAAGATCGTGTGCTGTGGGTACTGCGCCGCGAGCCGCTGAACCAGGTTGATCTCGGTGCCGATCGCGAACGTCGATCCGGCCGGAGCGGCGGCGATCGCCTTGGCGATGTAGTCGGTCGAGCCGTATTCGTCAGCGGCGTCGACGACCGGCATCGGGCACTCCGGGTGCACGATCACGCGCACGCCGGGATGGGAGACGCGGGCCGCGTCGATCTGGGCCACGGTGAAGCGCTTGTGCACGCTGCAGAAGCCATGCCACAGGATCACACGGGCGTCGTCCAGCGACGACGCCGTGTTGCCGCCGAGCGGCTTGGTGGGGTTCCACATCGGCATCCGCTCAAGGGGAACGCCCATCGCCTTCGCCGTGTTGCGGCCGAGGTGCTGGTCGGGGAAGAACAGCACCCGCTGTCCGCGCTCGAACGCCCACTCGAGGACCGTCTCGGCGTTCGACGAGGTGCAGACGATGCCGCCGTGCTCACCGCAGAAGCCCTTCAGCGCCGCTGAGGAGTTCATGTAGGTGACGGGAATCACCGGGACCCGGCCGTCGGCGTCCCGCTCGGTGCCGTACAACTCCTCCAGCTGTTCCCAGCACTCGGTGACCGAGTCGAGGTCGGCCATGTCGGCCATCGAGCAACCCGCGGCCAGGTTCGGCAGGATCACCGCCTGCTCCGGCCCGGAGAGCAGGTCGGCGGTCTCGGCCATGAAATGCACGCCGCAGAAGATGATCGCCTCCGCGTCCGGACGGCTCTTCGTGGCCTGCGCCAGCTGGAACGAGTCGCCGACGAAATCGGCGTACTGCACCACTTCCTCGCGCTGGTAGAAGTGGCCGAGGATCACCGCCCGGTCGCCGAGCGCGGCTTTGGCGGAGTGGATGCGCGCATCGAGTTCGTCCGGACTCGCCGTCCGGTAGACGGCGGGCAGTTCGCCCTGTCGCGGGGCACCGGTAGGAATGACGTCTCCCATCGACGACCCGGGCCCGTAGCCCGGTTCGCCCGCGTCGAACTCCCACGGTCCCTTGGCCAGGTCAGGGCTGCAGGTGCTGCCGGCGGAGGCGCCGGTGCCGATCAGGCGAATGGTGGTGTCGACTGATGCGAGGGTCATGGGGTCTGCCTTTGCTGCTGGAAGCGGGGTTCGGGGATTCACGTGGTGGTGGCCGGACGATGGAGTCATGCCCGGGTGCGGTTCGGGGAGGCGGGTGCCGTGTCGTTGTAGCGGTACAGGCGGGGTGGGCGGTGTGGCGCACCCGCTACGCGGAGGCCGGTGTCGACCACGGTGCCGGAGGCCTCGATGGTGCGACGGAAGTTCGCCGGGTCGAGGGCCTTCTGCAGAACGGCCTCGTGAACTTCGCGCAACTGGGTGAGGGTGAATGTCTCGCCGAGGAAGGCATGCGCGATCCTGGCGTACTCGACCTTCGTCCGAAGCCGCCATAGCGCGTACTCGACGATCCGGTTGTGGTCGAACGCCAGCCGGGGCAGGTGGTCGGCGGGGAACCAGCGCACGTTTTCGCCCACCGCAACCACTTCGGCCTCATCGGACTGCACCAGGGCCCAATACACGACTGAGATCACCCGGCCGCCGGGCGAGCGACCGATGTCGCCGAAGGTGTACAGCTGCTCCAGGTATTTCGGGGCCAGGCCCGTGGTCTCGCGGAGCGTTCGGGCGGCAGCGGCGGGCAGTTCTTCATCGACCGGGAGCCAGCCGCCGGGAAGCGCCCACTCGCCGAGATGCGGTTCCCGAGTCCGGCGGACCAACGGAAGCCAGAGTGCGTTAAGACCGGACTCCTCGTCGGGGCGCAGCGCGAAGATCACGGTCGACACGGCGAGCGTGGCGGCTGGTTCTGTGCTCATGACGGGTCCCATCAGTAAAGGTCACGGTGACTCTAACTGCTGGAACCATCATATAGTCATATTGACCAGAACTCGAGCGGATGACGTGGGGTCACGCTGCGGGTCAGGCTGCGGGCTCGCGCGCCGGTGTCGGCTCGGTGGCCTCGGCCTGGCCGACGCCGAGCAGTGTTGCCAGCCCCCAGATCGTCACCCGTCCCATCGCTTCGACCACGATCGTCCCGCTCATCTTCGAGGACCCGCGGGAGCGCTCGACGAACGTGATGGGCACCTCGACGACCCGTAACCCGGCCGAGACGGCGTGCCGAAGCATGTCGATCTGAAAGCAGTAGCCGCGACTGTGAACGTCGGCCAGGATCATCCGTTCCAACGCACTCTCGCTGTACACCCGGTATCCGCCGGTGACATCGCGCTGGGGTAAGCCGAGCATCGCACGCGAGTAAATCGACCCGCCTCTGGAGAGGACGCGGCGGTGCCACGGCCAGTTCCGTACCTGGCCGCCCGGCACCCACCTCGAGCCCATGACGACGTCGGCAGTGTCGGCGGCCGCCAGCAGGCGCGGAAGCTGTTCCGGCAAGTGGGAGCCGTCGGCATCCAGCTGCACGAAACGGTCGTACCCACGATCCAGTCCCCAGCCGAAGCCGTCGAGGTAGGCGGCGCCGAGGCCGTTCTTGAGCGTGCGATGCAGCACGTGCACCGCTGGGTCGGCAGCGCTGAGGGCGTCAGCCAGGCGACCGGTGCCATCCGGGGAGGAGTCATCCACGACCAGCACATCGGCATCCGGGACACTGTCGCGCACCCGGGAGACGATCGGTTCGATGTTGTCCGCCTCGTTGTAGGTGGGGATGATGACCAGCGTTTTCGGCATGTCGGCTACCTCGTCATTTCGATCACGACGGTGCGGTCCACCGGCGTGGAGTGGGCAACGGAGAATCCCGCCTGCTCAAGTGTTCGCAGGCTTGTCCCGCTGGTGTTGTCCCGGCTGCCGCGGTTCTGCAGCAGCCAGACGGTTCCGGTGTTCGCGAGCTGCGGGGTCGCCCGGTTCAGCGGAATCGTGGTGTCCCAGAGCCAGTCGGTCTCGGCATACGGCCGGTCCAGGGTGATGTCCCGGACCCCTTGGAAGGAATCGGGGTATAGGTGCAGGGCCAGGCGGGTCTTCCGGGACGGCCGCACACCTTCGTCGAACACCACAGCATCGCCGGGATGGGCCCCGGCCTGGACGATAGCGGCGACCTGGCGCCAGTCGCTGCCGCCGTCCTTGCCGTACTGCCCGCGCTGGATCAGGTAGGTCGGGGCGGCGAGTCCCACCACCACCAGCACCGCAGTCACCTGAACCCAGCGCAGCCGCACCGAGGCGATCCCGATGGCGATCATCAGCGCGGCGGCCGGCGTGCAGATCGACAGGTAGCGGAGCGAGTACATCGGCGTCACCAGCCGGGTGCCCACGAGCAGCACGGTCGTCGGGATCAGCATCCAGGCCAGCGCGACCAGCACGGCCGGGCGGATGGACCGGCCTCCCGGCAGCGTCCCCCGACGGGTGGCGAACACGGTGACGGCGCCGAGCACGACGAGCAGCCAGGCCACCGCTGCCAGCGCGGGGTTGCCGAACCACTGGTCGACGGCGGCAGTCAGCGGGCTCACCTGGGGGCGACGGCCGATGAAGGAGATCTGCTGCTGCTCGTGGACGCCCCAATACACAACCGGCGCTGCCAGCAGCACCGCGGCAACGGTGGCCGTGAGCCACGGCACCAGCGCGTTGCGGACCGGCGACGCACGGTGGACGAGCAGCACGGCCAGTGCGTGAACCGGGACCAGGAGGATCGTGTACAGGAACATGTATGCGCCGGACGCGGTGACCAGGGCGTATCCCGCCCAGAGCCAGAACGCCACCCGGCCGGTCTCCTGCTGCCGGCGGAGGATGTGCACGAGCAGCACGGTGGCCCAGGCCACGATCGCGGTGGCGAGGGCGGTCGACCGAGCCTCCGCGCCCATGTAGGTGACCCGCGGCAGCACGGCGAAGACGAGGGCGGCGATGATCGCCACCCGGGTGTTGACCAGGGAGCGGGCGAGCACCGCCACTCCGGCCGTCGCCAGACCGACCGCAAGGGCGCTCGGCAGCCGGGTGGAGAATTCGGACGTGCCGAAGAGGCCGATCCAGTAGTGCAGGAACAGGTAGTACGTGCCGTGAACCGCGTCGATGTGCCCGAGCATCCGGAACAGGGACGGCAGCGTTCGTTCGGCCGACATCACGCTGGCGGCTTCGTCGCCCCAAAATGACGGCTGCCACGAGCCGGCGGCGGAGACGACGAACCCGAAGAGCCCCAGGAGCGCCGCTGTTGCCCCGAACCCGCGACGATACGGCAGTCGCGGCGGGGTCGCGGCCTCGGCTGTCGGGGGAGCGAGAACGGCTGTCACATTTCGAAGCTACGGCGCTCGCCGTCGACATTTCCCGAAAGAGCGGTCGACGCGACTGCGAAGACTCACAGGTTGGTCGTGGCCCCCGGGGTGATGGCGGGAAGTCGCACCGTGGCTTCCAAGCCGGCGCCGGTGTTGCGGAGCGTGATGGTGCCCGCTGCGCGTTCGACGATGGTGGAGACGATCGCGAGGCCGAGCCCTGAGCCGCTTGAGCCGTCGGCACGGGAACGCTCCGGCCTCGAGAACCGGTCGAACGCCACCGGGATGTACGACTCCGGCATGCCGGGGCCGGTGTCGACGACGGTGATCACGGCGGCGGCATCCGCTCGGCCCAGGGTAACGGTGACGGTTCCGCTGTCGGAGACGGCGGCCATCGCATTGGAGACAAGGTTGTCCACGAGCTGGCCGGCGTTGGTGCGCGACAGCCGGTACCGAGCGGCGGTGTCGTCGGCGCTGATGTCGTAGGCGACCTCGATGTCCCGGCCGTTGCGGGCGATCCGCGCCCGGTCGACGGATGCCGTGACTTCGCTCACGAGTCCGGCCCAGTTCGTCTCGGGTGGCGCCTGCTCACTCTCCAGCTTCGAGAGCTCGAGGAGGTTCGTCGCCAACCGTGACAAACGTTCGGCGGTGACCGAGGCGTCGTCGATGTCACGCTCCAGCGCCTCAGCGTTGCCGGAGTTGAGATGGGCGAGTTCCAGCTGAGCCTGAAGCACCGCCAGTGGCGTGCGCAGTTCGTGGCTGGCGTCCGAGACCACCTGCTTCTCCCGGTCGACCGAACTGCGCAGTCGCTCGATGAAGGCGTTCAGGGTGACGGCGAGCTGGCTCACCTCGTCCCGTCCGGCCGGCACCGGGAGCGGGGCGGACGAGCCGACGGCGCTCAGGCTCTCGGCCTCTTCGCGAAGCCGGTTCACCGGGCGGAGGGCCGCTCCGGTGAGCAGCCAGGAGGCGACGGCGAAACCGGCGATCAGCACCAACGCTCCGATGATGAGCACCCTGGTCAGCTCATCGAGCAGGAGGTTCAATGCCTCCTCCCTGCGGGCTGCAACGATCGTCCAGGTTCCATCGGCCGCCGTCACAGTCACTGCTGAAACGAGGTAGGTGGAACGCCCGGCCTGCACCGACGACAATTCGTCACCGAGGGTGACCAGCTGCGGGGTCTTCCGGGCGAGGGCCTTGGGGAGGGTGGACACCTGCACCGTTCCGGCGGGGTCGACTACCGCGAGGAGCTGGCCCTCACCCGGTTCGTCGATCGGCTCGGTGGGATGCCCCACGATCTCCGAGATGACCGGCGCGGCGTCGTTCCGCAGCAGGCTCGCCGTGGTCTCCGCGAGGATCGACTGCACCTCCATACGGAAGAAGAAGGCGGCGGTGCTGAACAGCACCGCCGCGATGACGAGGCTGCCGAGGGTGATGCGCGCCCGGATGGAGAGCCCGGGCATCCGCTTCATTCCGTCAACTCCACCGTGTACCCGGAGCCGCGCACCGTGACGATCCTGAAGCCCGCCGCCTCTGAGTCGATCTTCCGGCGCAGATAGCTGATGTACTGGTCGACGATATTCGGATCGATGTGGGCGGTCCCGTCCCAGATCTCGTCGAGGATCGTGGCCCGGTCGACGGTGGAGCCGGCGCGACTGATCAGCAGGCGCAGCAGGGCGAACTCCTTCGGGCTGATCGGAACGGACCGGCCGGAGACGGTGACTTTGAGGTCCCGGGAATCAAGCACCAGGTTGCCCAGTTCGACCTGCAGGGGGGTGCCCATCGACTGTCGGCGCAGCAGTGCGCGCACCCGGGCCTTGAGTTCGGCGAACGCGAACGGTTTGGTGAGGTAGTCGTCTGCGCCGCTGTCGAGCCCGTAGACGCGGTCTTCCACCGTGTCTCTGGCCGTCAGGAGCAGCACGGGCATGGTGCTGCCGGTCTCCCGGATCCGCCGGCAGATCTCGAACCCCGACATCTGCGGCAGCATCACGTCGATCGCGGCCAACGCGAAATCGCCGTTGGCGACGGCGATGAGGGCGTCCATGCCGGTGGCCACCCGGACGATCTCGTAGCCTTCGGTGCCGAGGCCGCGCTCGATCAGCGCACCCATCTGCTCGTCGTCTTCCACGACCAGTATCTTCATGGATTCATGCTGGCATGGTTCGACCCGCGGTGGTGGCCGCAGCCCGGTAAAGGCGCGCGGCTAGGCTGTCGACATGGTTGAACCCGTGCCGACAACGCCCGCCCCCGTCGGCGTGGCCGTTGCCCAGTTCCGCCCGGGTGCCGACCGGGCCGAGAACCTCGCCACCATGCGCTCCCTGGCCGTTCTCGCGAAGGCCCGCGGGGCATCCCTCGTGGTGTTCCCTGAATACTCGGCGTTCTTCGAACCGACGATGGGCGCATCATTCGTGGCAGCGGCGGAACCGCTCGACGGCGCGTTCATCACAGCGCTCGGAGCGCTCGCCGCGGAGCTCGGAATACATGCCGTCGCCGGCATGCTCGAGCAGACCAACGACCCGCAGCGGTTTTCGAACACCCTGGTGGCGGTGTCGCCAGCGGGGGAGCGGGTCGCGATCTACCGCAAGCTCCATCTTTACGACGCCTTCGGCGAGAAGGAATCGGACTGGGTGCTGGCCGGCGCCATCGCGGCGCCGCAGACATTTGACCTGCAGGGGGTGACGGTCGGGATGCAGACCTGCTACGACATCCGTTTCCCGGAAGTCACGCGTCGCCTGGTCGACGCCGGGGCCGACCTGGTGCTGGTGCCCGCGGAATGGGTGCGCGGACCGCTCAAGGAGCAGCACTGGCGCACCCTCGTCACCGCCCGGGCGCTGGAGAACACGATTTACGTCGCGGCGGCCGATCACACCCCGCCGGTGGGTGTGGGCAACAGCATGGTGGTGGATCCGATGGGCGTCGAGCTGGTCACGATCGGCGAGGCGACGGATGTCGCGGTGGCCTGGATCTCCGCGGACCGGATTTCCCAGGTGCGTCGGGTCAATCCTGCCCTGGCGCTGCGACGGTTCGGGGTCGTGCCGCGCTGATCGTGGTGGTGGGTCTGGCGCCCTGGATGGTGGCCCGTTGACGCCGGCAGCAGCGCCGAGAGCGTCGAGAACGGCCGTTCGATGTGCCCGAAGTGCCCGCAGTCCGGGATGGTCGTGGCCTCGAAATCCCCGAGGGCTGCGGCCAGTCGGAGGTCATCAGACGGAGCCACGAACACATCGTGGTCGCCATGCACCGAGCGTACCGGGCAGCTGATGCCGGGCCAGGCCGCGGCCGACGTGCCCCCGGCAGCGTGGGCGGCGGCGCGGGCGAAGGCGCGTGGCCGAGCCTCGTGGGCCAACGCGGCGACAATGCTGCGGTCGACGCGGGCGGCATGCCGGAAGAGCGGGGCAACCAGGAACCATAGCAGCTGAAGCCGGTCGAGGGCACGCACCAGTGCCCGCCCGGCGTTGTCGGCCAGCCCGAACACTCGCATCACCCCTAGCAGTGCGGTGAAGGCAGGCACTTGTCCGAACTGTGCCAGCGGATGCCGCACACTGTCGATCACCGAGAACGTCGTGGCGGAGACCAGCCCGACCGATTCGGTGGCCTCGGGCTGGCGGGCGGCCAACTCGAGGGCGACGAACCCTCCCAGGGAGTGGCCGAGGACGGTCCACCGCCGGTAGCCGAGGCTGCGCGCGACCTCGGCGACGGCATCCGCTATCGCCGGGGCTGTGAAGGAGGCGACGTCGGCGGGTGAGGGGCTGTCGCCCCAGCCGGGGAGGTCGGGGATGACGAGGTCGGCCAGTGCGTGGCTGAGTGAGCCGGCGGCACGTGTATCTGCGGCGCATGAGTGTGCGGCGCAGGCATCTGCGGCGGCCAGGAGTGGCGTCCAGGTGGTCCACGAGCCGGCGGCGCCATGCAGCAGGATCAGAGCCGCTCCGGTGCGCGTTCGTCGGCCGTGGCGCACGGTGAGGCTGCCGAGCATGGTGGGGACGATTGTCGTTGCGAGTCCGAATCGCACGGGATCGGCGCTGACCGGGAACGGGCAGTAGGGCTCTGGCGGACACAGAATGTTACTCGCGACTAGTGCTCTGGCGCTGGCGGCATGAAGCTCGGTGGTCATGTGGTTGGTTCGTCGCGGTGGCAGTCGCGGATTGCCCGCGGCGGACTCGTGCGGCGGGCACGTGCGGCGGGCACGTGCCCGCCGTGCGGCGCCGAGGTGCGGCGCCGGTGCGCCCACTGAGGTCGCCCCTGACGTGGCGGCCCTCCGCGATCGCGCCCGACGCGGTCCTCGCTGCACGCTGCGCCCGCCCGACGTCGCGGCCCCCGTTGAACGCTGTCCCCGCCCGCAGCGCCCACCTCACCGGGCCGATACGCGAAAACAGCAACCTAGCGCCGACGCTGCACGCTGCGCCCGCCCGCAGCGCCCACCTCACCGGGCCGATGCGAAAACCGCATGCTAGCGCCGACGCTGCACGCTGTCCCCGCCCGCAGCGCCCACCTCACCCCGCCGGTGCGCGAATACAGCACGCTCGCGCCCCAAACGGTGTGTTTCGTGATGTTTTGGCGCGGTTGAGCACGATCCCTGCTGTTTTCGCGCACGGCGGTCCCGGCCGCAACCGTGCGCGGCGGCGGCGGCAGCGGACTGGGGGTCCTGATCCGCGCTATACGGCAGCTGGGATGCGAGCAAGCTGTTCTGCCGCGCGCTCCAGCACATCCGCTTTCTTGCAAAATGCGAATCGCACGAGCGAGGCATACTCGCCGTGGTGCTCCGGTGCGCAAAACGCCGTGATCGGAACGGCGACCACCCCGGCCAGGTCCGGAAGCCGGCGACAGAATTCGGCACCGTCCGGGAAGCCGAGTGGCGCAGCATCCGCAACGATGAAATACGACCCCTGCGGACGGGTGATCGTGAACCCGGCCGCGGTCAGCCCATCGGCCAGAAGGTCGCGTTTGGCGCCGAGTTGCGCTGCGGCATCGTGGAAGAACGCGTCGGGCAGGCCCAGGCCCACGGCGATGGCCGGCTGGAACGGCGCACCGTTGACGTAGGTCAGGAACTGCTTCACTGCCAGGATCGCCGTGACAAGCGGCGCCGGTGCGGTGAGCCAGCCGATCTTCCAGCCGGTGGTGTTGAACGTCTTGCCACCGGACGAGATCGTGATTGTGCGTTCAGGGGCGCCGGGCAAGGTCGCGAGGGGGATGTGCGGCACGCCGAAGGTCAGGTGCTCGTACACCTCGTCGGTGACGATGAGCGCGTCGTGCCGGTGGGCCAGCTCAACGATGAGCTCCAGCGTGCGGCGGGAAAGTACGGTGCCGGTGGGATTGTGCGGGTTGTTGACCAGGATGATCCGGGTGCGGTCCGTGATGGCGGCGGCGAGGGCGTCGGCGTCGGGCTGGAAGTCAGGTGCGCGGAGGGCGACCGTGCGGTGGACGCCGCCGGCCATCGTGATCAGAGCACCGTATGCGTCGTAGAAGGGCTCGAAAGTCACGACCTCGTCACCGGGCTCCAGCAGGCCGAGCAGTGTGGCGGCCAGTGCCTCGGTTGCGCCGGCGGTTACCAGCACCTCGGTGGCTGGATCGACGGTCAGGTTGTAGAAACGTTGCTGGTGGGTGGCGATCGCAGTGAGCAGCACCGGCGCGCCGCGACCCGGTGGGTACTGGTTGATTCCGTCGCTGATTGCCTGTCGGGCGGCTTCGAGCACTTCGGGCGGGCCGTCCTCGTCGGGGAAGCCCTGCCCCAGGTTGATCGCGCCTGTCGTGCTGGCGAGTGCGCTCATCTCGGCGAAGATCGTGGCCGCGATGGTGCCGTCAGCCCTCAGTAGCCCCGCCCCGTGTGCTGCACGTTGCCAAGCACCGGGAATCGTCATCGTTCTACCTGCATGCCCTCCAAACTACGACATGACGCAGTCGCAGTCGCAGTCGCAGTCGCCGTCTCCCGTGGCCGGCTCCGGAAATCTTGGAGGGCGATGCCCCCTGCCCGTCAATAATGGTCGCGCCGGAGCCCGGCCGCCTACCTATCCTGCATTGTCCACCACCCGCGCCCCACAACTCCTGCAGAATCACGAACGGGCTGTGCACCTTCCGCGGAAACGCGCGGTTCTCAGTTTGTGCGCTCCAGATTCTGCAGGAGTTATGGCAGACGGGGCGCACTGACGAGCGGCGATACGGACATTTCACGGCTCAAACGTCCGCCCGACTGTGGATAACTCGCCCGCGGAAGCACAATTTGTTCTACTTTGGGCGCATGCGGAGTGCGAATGCTCGTTGGGCGGCGGCCGCCGCGGCCGCCGTGCTCACTGTGCTCGCGCTCACCAGCTGCCAATCCGCGCCGACGCCCGTTCCCACCTCGACTGGAACAGCAGATGCCCCGGTGTTCGCCTCCGACGAGGAGGCGCTCGCCGCGGCGACGGACGCTTATGGCGTCTACCTAAAGGCAAGTGATGACTCGTGGTCCGGAGAGGGGACCACTGAGGAGTTCCTCGCACTTTCAACCGGACAGGCCCACGAAGAGGACATCGCTGCCAACGATCTCTATAGCGACAACGGGTGGAGGAAAACCGGTCACACAAAATTTGATTCCATGAAGTTTCAGTCTTCGTCGATGAGAGCTGATGGCACGTGGGAAGTGCGCACCTATCTATGCCTCGATGTGAGCGAGACCGATGTAGTCGACTCGAGCGGGACTTCAGTCGCGCCCACTGACCGCCCAGTGCGATTGCCGTTGGAAGTCTCATTTGAGTTGCAACCCACCAAAATGCGCAATCTCCTCGTATCGGAGTCTCGAATATGGTCTGGCTCAAGTCCCTGCTGATTGGTGTGTGCGCTGCTGTACTCCTGGCGCCGGGAGTAGTAGAAGCTGCCATGGCTGATGATGGAGCATGTGCACCGCAGTCCGCAGTGGCCGGACTGTGCGACCCGCCACCGGCCAGCGGCGCGATCAACGACGGGGGTGTCGACCTCTCGGCGGGGTACGACGCGAATTCGGGCGGGGGCGGCCGGTCAAATGGCGGGACCAGCGATGGTCCGGGCGCCAGCAACGGCGACGGGCGGGTCGTGGTCGACGACAACGGCACAGCCGTGAACGACCCGAACAACCCGCTCGTCTTCGTGAGGGACGGCTTCACCGTCAACTGCACACCGGGCACCCCGTGCGACCCGAATCTGGTCGTGAGCATCAGCGACGTCGCGAGCTTCAAGCCTGCGGTCCCTAGCCAGGGGATGGAGCCGGACGGCTGGATGGTCGTCGGGCTGCCGACCAATTTCTATGCGGCAGCGTCCGTGCATGTCCGCTCCGGCTTGCTGCTTGGCTTCCCGGCCGATGTCCGCTTCACTCCGGCGGGGTACCGCTGGGACTACGGCGACGGCGACAGCCTCCACTCGCGCACCGGCGGCGCCACTTGGGCCGCCCAAAACCTCCCGGAATTCTCGGAGACCACAACGAGCCACACCTTCCGAGCCAGCGGCAGCCACACCATCGTTTTGGACGTGATCTTCACCGCGGAATACCGCTTCGCCGGCCAGCCGTGGCGAGGCATCCGCGGTACGCTGGCAGTACCGACGCAGCCATTGACCGCTGTGGCAGGGGACGCAAAAACCGTACTCGTTGAGCGCGAATGCACGCTCAATCCAAGCGGGCCGGGCTGCTGACCCGACCGGCACCTTCTCCACCAAGCAAGGTCACGGCTTCGCCATACACTGCTCTAAGCCTCGTCATATAAAACGTTCAGGTTGGAGCGCGAAGCTGGCTGCGCTTGGAAGGAGCACCTCATGACCGACAGCACTCAAACACCCGGCAACAACCCAGAGCCCAACGACGCCGCAGCCTTCGAGGTCAGCGCGTCGGGTGAGACGGCCGTTCCTGCCGAGCAGGCCCCATCCGTTCCGCCGGCGAGTGACGCCGACCCTGCTATTGACGGCTTAGCGGATGCGACCACTCCGGCCGCCGCACAGCCCGCGACCCCGGCGACAGCCCCAGAAACGACAACCGCCGCCGCGCAGCCCACCGCCGCGACCGCCGCTTCCGCGGTACATGCCCCTCACCTCAACGGCTCACACACCGGAGCCGCACCCACCGACGTTTCGCACACCGCGGCTTACCCGACCGACGCCTTCGGGCGCCCCTTGACCGAGAATCCCGGCTACGCGAATCCCGCATACGCCCCGAACACCGCGCCGCAGAGCTACGCCACCGACACCGGCCAGCAGCCGCGCCAGGCCAAGGACCCCGCCAAGCGCCGATCCACCGTCGCGCTCGTCGCCGCGCTCGCTATCGGCGCCCTGGTCGGCGGCGCATCGGGTGCCGGCGTGGTGGCTCTGGTCGACGCCAATTCGAACAACGGTGTGCCGGTCAGCCAGGCCCAGGGACCGTCGAACGTCGTCGTCAACAACAATGACAGCGTCAACAACATCACCGCCGTCGCAGCCAAGGCGTCCCCGAGCGTCGTCACCATCAACGTGTCGAGCGGCGACTCGGCCGGCACCGGCTCCGGCGTCATCCTCACCTCGGACGGCTACGTCCTCACGAACACCCACGTCGTCACCCTCGACGGCGCAGTGGCCGACGGCACCATCCAGGTCAAGGACAACAGCGGCAAGCTGTACGCGGCTAAAGTCGTCGGGACCGACCCGGTCTCCGACCTCGCTGTGATCAAGCTGACGGATGCCTCGGGCCTGACCGCGATCAACTGGGCCGATTCCAGCAAGCTCAATGTTGGAGACGCAACGATCGCCATCGGTGCGCCGCTGGGACTCTCCGGAACGGTGACGAACGGCATTGTCAGCGCCCTCAACCGCAGCATCACGGTCGCATCCTCCGCTGCTCCGACCACGCCGGACGAGACGACGCCCGACCAGAACAGCGGCCAGAGCCCGTTCGACTTCTGGAACTTCGACATCCCCGGCCAGGGCAACCAGTCCCAGGGACAGCAGTCGGCGCAGAGCAGCATCTCGCTCTCCGTGATCCAGACGGATGCCGCGATCAACCCCGGCAACTCCGGTGGCGCCCTGCTGAACAGCAAGGGCGAGCTGATCGGCGTCAACGTCGCGATCGCCAACGCCAGCAGCACCTCGTCAACGGCCGGCAACATCGGAGTCGGCTTCGCCCTCCCGTCGAACCTGGCCAAGCGCATCTCTGACGAGATCATCGCCGGCGGCAAGGCCACCCACGGCCTGCTCGGGGCGACCGTGGGCGACGCTGCGAGCACCGCCAACAGCACGACGGTCGGCGCTTTGATCAGTGACGTCAGCTCCGGTGGGGCAGCCCAAAAGGCGGGGCTGCAGAAGGGTGATGTCGTCACCAACTTCAACGGGGTTCCGATCACGGATGCGACGGACCTCACCGCCCAGGTCCGATCGCTGGCCGCAGGTGCCGACGCGAAGGTCACCTACGTGCGCGACGGAAAGTCGGTCACCGTGGACGTGACCCTCGGCGAGCTCTCCAGCTAGCCGGCGCCTCCTTCCACGCCCTGCGCCGCCGGTCATCGACCGGCGGCGCAGTCGCGCCAGCCCGCGCTCGGCCGAGCCCGTGCGCGCCGAGCCCAAATGTCTCGGCTGGTAGGCTCAATCGTCCTGCTCACCACACGGAAAGACGGCTCACAGGTGCAGAATCTCGGGGACGGATCGACCGGCGCCCTCTTCAGCACCAATGGCGTCTCCTACGTGATGCCCGTGCTGAACGAAGTCTCGCATGTGCGCGACGCGGTCGACAGCCTCCTGGCGCAGGACTACGACGGGCCGTTCGAGGTCACCCTCGCCCTCGGCCCGAGCATTGACGGAACCACAGAGCTGGTGGCCGAAATGTCGTCGGTCGACCCGCGCATCCGGGTGGTCGAAAACGAGATCGGGTCAACACCGGCCGGCCTCAACACGGCGATTCGCGCGTCCCGGTACCCGGTCATCATTCGTGTCGACGCCCACTCGGTGCTTCCTCCCGACTACGCGCGCATCGCCGTCGAGACGTTGGAGCGCACCGGTGCCGACAACGTCGGCGGCATCATGGACGCCCGGGGCACGACGCCGTTCGAGAAGGCGGTGGCCCGCGCCTACGGAACGCGGGTCGGGCTGGGCGGCACGCCGTTCCACGTCGGCGGCGCCGAGGGCGCGGCCGACACCGTGTATCTCGGCTGTTTCCGGCGGGAGAGCATCCTCCGGGTGGGCTTGTTCGACGAAACCATCAAGCGGGGCCAGGACTGGGAACTCAACCGTCGGCTGCGGGAGAACGGCGGAACCGTCTGGTTCACGCCGCGGTTGCGCGTGACCTATCGGCCACGCCCGAGCCTGTCCCGACTGGCCAGGCAGATGCTGTCCACCGGGCTCTGGCGCGGTGAACTGGCGCGTCGTTTCCCGGCCGCCAACGGCATCCGCTATTTCGTCCCACCGGTCATGGTCCTCGGCGTCTCGGTGGGGCTCCTGCTCGGGATTGCGGGCTTGGTTCAAGCCCTGCTCGGGGCGGCGCCGTGGCTCCTGGCCGGCCTCGTCGTTCCGGCGGTCTACGCGGTCTTCGTGATCCTGGCGACGATTGCTGTCTCGCGGCCCGACGGGTTACGTGGAGCGCTCTGGTTTCTCGTAGTCTTGCCGTGCATCCACTTTTGCTGGGGGATCGGGTTCGTCCTCGGCTACCTCAAGCTCACCAGCAATATCACCGCGCACACGGGAAGATGACTATGACGCAAGGCTCAGCGGCTCGGCCGTCGTCGATCGCGGAGCTTCGTGCAGTCGCCCAGCCGCCCGAGGTGCGCCTGCGGGACAACGCCGAGCACTGGACTGCGTCGCTGTACCTGCGGGACCTCTCGCCCTACGTCACCTGGATGCTGCTGAAGACTAACATCTCGGCGAACGGCGTCACCGGTTTGATGATCCTGGTCGGCTGGTCCACCGCCGCCGCCCTGCTCATTCCCGGCATCTGGGGGGCTCTCCTGGCGCTGGTCCTGGGTCAACTGCAAATGTTGGTCGACTGCTGTGACGGCGAGGTCGCCAGGTGGCGACGGACCTCCTCACCGGCCGGCGTGTTCCTGGACAAGGTCGGGCATTACTCCACCGAGGCCCTGATCCCGATCGCACTCGGCGTGCGCGCGGCCGCATACCCATTCCAGTCGCCGGCCGACTTCCTCTGGACGAGCCTGGCCCTGCTGCTGGCTCTGATCATCGTGCTGAACAAGGCGCTCAACGACATGGTGCACGTGGCCAGGGCGAACGCCGGGCTGACCAAGCTCGCTGACACGCACGGCGAGAAAGCGCCCACATCGAGTCTGCTGGCACGCATCCGACGGGTGGCGCGGTTCGTCCCGTTCCACCGCCTGTACCACTCGGTGGAGATGACCATCATCATCTTCGTGGCGGCCGTCGTGGGGCTGTTCTTCGGCCAGCCGCTCGTGGACCGGGTGTTGCTGACTGCTCTGGTCCCGCTGGCCTTACTGGCCCTGGTCGGGCATTTCGTCGCGATCATGGCGTCCAAGCGTGTCCGGTCCTGACGATATCGGGTCGCCGGATTCGGCCATCCCGACGATCGGTGTGGTGCTGCTCACGCAGGGGACACGTCCCGACGACCTGGACCGCGGCATCCGGAGCCTTCTGGCCCAGCAGGGGGTGACGCTGGACATCGTCTGCGTGGGCAACGGATGGCGCCCCACGGGTTTACCGCCGGAGGTGCGGTCGCTGGCCCTGCCGGTCAACCTCGGGATCCCGGCCGGCCGCAATCGCGGCGTGTCGCAGGTCGCCGGCGACTACCTGTTCTTCCTGGACGACGACGCGAGCATCCCCGACCCTCGGTTCCTGGCCACCGCGGTGCGGAAGCTCCGCGCCGATCCCTCGATCGGGCTGATCCAGCCGCGCGTCGTCGATCCCACCGGCGTCGCGTCGCCGCGGCGGTGGATCCCGCGGATCCGGAAGGGATCAGCGACTCATTCGGGCAATGTGTTCTCGGTCTGGGAGGGGGCGGTCATCCTGCCACGCCGCGTGTTCGACGCCACCGGCGGCTGGGCCGAGCCCTTCTTCTACGCCCATGAGGGGATCGAGCTGGCCTGGCGGGTCTGGGACCAGGGCCTTCGTGCCTGGTACGCCGGCGACCTGGTCGCCAACCATCCGGTGATCCTCCAGACCCGGCATGCCGACTACTACCGGCTGAACGCCCGCAACCGGGTCTGGCTGGCCCGTCGCAACCTGCCCGGAGTCTTCGTGCCGGTGTACGTGGGCGCGTGGACGGCGATCCAGGTGCTTCGCTGGGCGCGGAACCGGACCGCGCTGCGGGCTTGGTTCGGCGGGTGGCGAGAAGGCTGGCAGAGCGATCCGGGGGAGCGTCGGCCGTTGTCCGCCCGGACGGTGCTGCGGATGACCATGGCCGGACGCCCGCCGATCGTATAGCGGGCGCGCGTCTAACGATTCAGTACCGGAGAGACCCGTTCGGGGGGCATGCTGGGCGAACGCGGATTATCGATCGGTAGTCTGGATCAGTGGGAATTCGTAACGACGCCAGGCTGGGGCTCAAGTTCGTCAAAGACGTCGCGGCGTCCCGTAAGGCCAGGCGCGCGCTGAGCGGACGCCTGGCGTCCCGACCGCCGCTGCCGAAGCACCACTTCAAGATCGCGGTGTACTACGCGGACGGCGCCGTGAACCTCTACCAGATGCGGCAGTGGTACAAGCCGCTGGCGAAGCTCGCCGAGACCTGGCCGGTCCTGGTGCTCAGCCGTACCGGTGGCGGGTCACTCGGCCTGATCGACGAGTCCCCCCTCCCGGTGGCCCACGTGCGGAAGGTGACCGAGCTCGAGCAGGTCATCGCCGACCAGGACATCCGAATCGTCTTCTACGTCAACCAGAACGCCAAGAACTTCCAAATGATGCGCTACGGGCGGCGCTGGCACGTTTTCATCAACCACGGTGAAAGCGACAAGATGTACATGACGACGAACCAGTTCAAGGCGTACGACTATTCGTTCGTCGCGGGTGACGCAGCCCTGGTCAGGCTGAACAAGGTGCTCTGGGACTACGACTTCGGCAAGCGCGCCATCACGATCGGCCGCCCACAGGCTGACTACTACTCGGGCGACCTGCCCTTCACGCCCGACGGCCGCCAGGTCGTGCTCTACGCCCCCACCTGGGAGGGCGATCGTTCGGCGGCTGCCTACGGATCCGTGGCGACGCACGGGGTCGCCCTGGTGACCTCGCTGCTCGCGACCGGACGGCACCGGGTGATTTACCGGCCGCACCCCCGAAGCGGTGTGGTCGACCATTCGTACGGCGCAGCCAACAAGCAGATCATCGCCATGATCAACGGCGCCAACGGTCGCGACCCTGCCGCCCACCACGTGTACGACGCCGGGTCAGAACTGGGCTGGCAGCTCGCCGTGGCCGACGTGGCCATCGTCGACATTTCGGCCATGGTCTACGACCGGCTGGCGACGGGCAAGCCACTGATGGTGACCCGTCCCCTCAACCCGGCCGCCGAAATCGATACCGGTGGATACCTCTTCGACTGTGAGTGGTTGGACGCCGGCCGATCGGGCGACATTGTGGACGCCCTCGACGAGCTCACGCACGACGACGAGGCCGAGACGAGACTGCGGTCCTGGGTGGAGCGGTACTTCGGCGACACCACCCCCGGGGCGGCCACCGCCCGGTTTCACGCCGCCGTTGCGCACCTGATGGACGAATGGGACATCCACGCTGCGCTTCACGCTGACGACGAGGACGTCGAGGAGGCCGGCTTCGACGGCCTCACGCCCCTGGCATCCGGTGAAATCGCCGAAGAAATCGCCACCGAAGTCATGGGCGGCACCGAGGGCGAACGCGAAGGCTAGCGCTCCGGCTCGCCCGTCGAGTCGTGCAGTGCTTCGATCGACGGTTGTTCCTCGGGAGGCTTCCGACGGCCACCGCGTCGGAGCGCCGGGGGAACAGCCCGGGGAAGAGCCTTCCTGGCGCTGTAGACCATGCCGCTGACGCGGCGTCCCGTCGCTTCGCGCACAGTGTAATCGTGCACGCGCGGGTCGAGCCCCGACCGGTAGGACGCGGGCGCCTGCCCGAAGGCCAGGCGCGATGAATGCACGACCTTGTTGCCCAGGATGCGGTTGCCTGCGCCGCCGATGACCGCTCCGATGCCGAACGGGACCGCCTTACCGATGATGCTCGCACCGCCCTTGGTGGCGAACTGCCTGATGAAGAGGCCCTTCAAGCGGTCGGTCAAGGGGCCCATGATCGCACGGGGAATGTTGTTCGTGACCAGTTCACCCCAATATGCGGTGCGGGCGACCCCTTCGCCGGAGAACTGGTTGGCCAATTGACGGACCAGGTCCGATCCTTCACGACCCAGCATCATGGTCATCACCAGAGCGCGAGCACGGTCAGGATCCTCGATCGCGATGCCGTGGACCTCGCTCACCGATTGGGCGTACAGGGCCGTCGCCTCAAGGAAACCAGCTGTCTCGATTCCGGAGAGGGCCAGCGTGATGCCTGTTCCGACGCCGGGGATGACGGCGGTGGCCCCGACCGCGGCGCCGCCCGTGGTCACCATCGCGAGATAGCGGCGCTCGAGGATGCGAATCAGCTCTGCCGGGCTCGCCTCGGGGTGGCGCTGACGGATGCTCCGAATATGCGCGAGGACCGCTGGCCGCTGGATCGCCATCACGCGGTCGAATCCCTTGACGACGCCGGAGGGAAGCGCGCCGCTTTGCGGCGTGCCGCCGGTGGTCGAAATGATCGGCTTGGTTTTCCTGGCCATGGCTCGAGTTTACGGTGAGTTGTCCAACCCGTGGCGCGACCCCGACGCCACCCTCGACTTTCGCCAGGAGCAGGCGGAACGCGCCCCGTCGACGTCGAGCTGAGAAGCCCGCGCGACATCGCTCAGGCCGACTTGACCCCATAGTCGGCGTTGTACTGGGCAAGGACATCCGTTATCGGACCGTCGAGCACCAGCGCGCCCTTGTCCAGGTACAGGCCCCGCGCGCAGAAGCGGCGGAGGTCGCGCTCATTGTGTGAGACGAAGAACAACGTGCGGCCGCCGGCGAGCAACTCCTCGATGCGTTGGTAACACTTCTCCCGGAATGCCTTATCGCCGACGGCCAACACCTCGTCGACCAGGATGATCGGCTCTTCCAGCCGGGAGATCACGGCGAACGCGATGCGCACCTTCATCCCGCTGGAGAGGTGTTTGTACGGGGTGTCGATGAAGTCGCCGATCTCCGCGAAGTCGATGATGTCGTCGAACCGGGATTCAATCTGCTTCTTGGTCATCCCGTGCAGCCCGGCCGTCAGGAATACGTTGTCGCGCACGCTGAGGTCGTCGACGAAGCCTCCCGTGATCTCGATCAGGGGCGCCACGCCCTCGAGCACCTGCACGCGGCCCTCGTCGGGGAGCACGACTCCGGTCACGAGTTTCAGCAGCGTCGACTTGCCTTGGCCATTCCGTCCGACCACGCCGATCGCTTCGCCGCGTTGCACCGTGAAGGAGACGTTCCGCAACGCCCAGAACTCGCCCGGTCGGCTTCGCCGTTTGTTGCCCGCGAACAGGTCTTTGAAGGTGCGCCTGCCGCGCCGGTTCCTGCGAAAGCGGATGCCGACATCCGTCAGCGTGATGACCGGGTGCGCCACTAGATCTCCTTCAGCACGGCGTGCTCGGTGCGGGAGAAGACGAGGATGCCGAGTGCCAGGAACGCCACCGAGATCGCAGCGCCCACCCCGACGACGAACCAGTCGAGTTGCTCGGGGAAGAACGCCGAGCGATACAGGCTGAATATTCCGCTCAGCGGGTTGAACGCGGCCCAGAAGTGAAGCTGGGCCGGAAGGTCGGTTGTGCCGTAGATGATGGGGGAGGCGTAGAAGAGGAAGCGCAGAACCAGCTTGGCCGCGCGCTCGAGGTCTCGGAAGAAGACGACAAGCGGTGCCACGATCAGGCCGATTCCCGCGGTGAGCACCGCCTGGATCAGGATCGCCAGGGGGAAGAAGACGACATTCGGTGTGACCTGGGCGCCGAAGATGACCGCGAACAATACCAGGACCGGTAGTGACGCCAGGAACTCGATCCCCTTGGAGAGCACGAGTCGGTTGACCCAGATCGTGCGCGGAATCCGGGTGGACCGCATCAGCTTGGCCTCGCGAAGGAACGCGCGTGTGCTGTCGGAGATCGCGCCGTTGAACCACATCCACGGCAGGAGCGCCGAAAGGAGGAAGACGATGTACGGCACGTCGCCGACGGTGCGCTGGAAGACCTGGGTGAAGACGAACCAGTAGATGCCCGCCATCACCAGCGGGTCGAGGATCGACCAGAAGTAGCCGAGCAGCGACGTGGAGTAACGCACCCGTAGGTCACGTTGGGTGAGCAGCCATAGGGAATGACGGTAACGCGCGAATGGGGTGCGCTGTCCAGGGCGCACTTCGGCGTAACTACTCACAAGCACTATCGTAGGTGAGCGCTCCGCGCGACCCTGACCGGGTCAGCGCGAGCCGCCTCACACGTAGAGGTTCGCGCGCACCAGGTCCTCAGCGAAGTCGACCTCCACCGCGTACAGGTCGGAGATGTCGACCGGTTCGACCAGGAGGCGGTTCTTCTCGATTGCCAGCTCGATGCCGCGCTCGAAGTAGTCCTGGTCGCCGACCTTGGTGAGGTGGTGGAGCAGTACCGCTTTGTCGGCACTCGAAATGTAGTTGATGCCGACGGCCTCGCCCAGCCCGCCCTTGACGGTCTTGGAGAGTTCCTTGATGTAGCCCTCGGCGCTGGTCGTGTACTTGACCTCTTCGTCGGACACCTTGGACGTGTTGACGGTCACGAACGACTGGTCGCGGGCGATCATCGCGGCGGCGCGGTCGAGCACGGTCGGGTCGAAGACCACGTCACCGTTCATCCACAGCACTCCGCCGGGAGCGGATGCCTGCAGCGCGCGCATCAGGCTCTTGGAAGTGTTCGTCTGGTCGTACTGTTCGTTGTAGACGAACGAAGCCTGCGGGAATGCTTCGATGATGTGCTCGAGCTTGTAACCGACTACGATTGTCACCTTCGCGTTCTTCCCGAACGCGTGCTCGATGTTGTCGAATTGCTGTCCCATTATGGTTCGGCCATCGTTCAACTCGGTCAGCGGCTTCGGCAGCGAGCGGCCAAGCCGGCTCCCCATGCCAGCGGCAAGAATGACTACCTGGGTGGTCACGATTATCTCCTCAATAAAGGTCTGGGTACGTCACGACGGCTACTTTCTAATCTGAAAGTTTGCGTTCGGTTCACCCATAAGTTCACGTTTAGACACACCGTTATGCCACTCTCACCATACCGTGGCCCCCGATTTGGGGAAAGGGCGGGTAGACAGCGTGTCCATTTCGTGACCCGTTGTTGGGCTGATTCACAGGATGTGCCAATGCAGGACGGCTCGAACCAGCGATGTCGGACGGTCCTTGGTAGGTTAGCGGAGTGACTTCCGTGCCCCCCGACTCCGAGCCAGAAAAGCCTGTCATCGCTGCCCGCGATACGGCTGTTCCGCCCGCAAACGAGGGCCAGGGTGCCAGCGGGCAGTCAACGGATGCCGCCGCCGGCGAAGCGACGCCCAAGCCGGCCCGCAAGACGCCGACACGCAAACCCGCCGGCTCGGCCGCCCAGAGCGCCGCAGCGCGCAGCACGAAGAAGCCCGCACCCCGCAAACCTGCCGCTCGAAAGCCTGCCGGAACCGCGGCTGCCGCCTCCGGTCAGGCGGATGCCGTCGCACCAGCTGGCGTAGTCGCAACACCGGGTGACGTGAAATCTTCGCCGACCGCTGCGGCGAGTACTGCACCGACAACGAGCCCGCCGGCGGCTTCGCCGGGCACGTCTGATCCCGCACAATCAACGACCGCGGACTCGGCTACCGCGAACTCAACGACCGCGAATTCAACTATCGCGAACGCAACGACTGCAAGGTCATCGGGCGCGAAGTCCGCGCACCCCGCACCTGCCAAAGCGGCGCGGCCGGCTGCCGCGAAGTCAACTGCCGCTCGATCGACCGCCGCGAAGTCCACGGCTGCCAAGACAGCGGCCGCCAAGACCGCCGCCGCGGCCAAGACCGGTGCCGCCCGGTCGACCGCCGCACAGGCGGCCGCTGCCCGTACCCGTGCCGCGAAGGTGGCCGAGCTGGAAGCTGCCCAGCGGGCCGCGGAACAGGTAGCCGCCGAGCAGCGCGCCGCGGAGCTGGAAGCGGCCCAGCGTGCCGCCGAGGAGCGTGCCGCCGAGGAGAGCGCTGCCGCCACAAAGCGTGCCGCCGAGGAGAGCGCTGCCGCCACAAAGCGTGCCGCCGCCGAGCGTGCCGCGGAGGAGCATGCTGCCGCCGAGGAGAGTGCTGCTGCCGCCGCTGCCGCCGAGCGTGCCGCTGCCGACGAGGCAGCCGCTGATCGGGCTTCCGCCGATAAGGTAGCGGATCGCGCTTCCGGCGACGACGAGACGACAGGCCACGCCGCAGACCTCAGGTCGCTGTCCCGTGCCGTGGCGACGGCCGCAGCATTGACAGGGTCGGCGGGGACCACCGTCGCTGAATCACCGGCCCCGGTGCTCTCGCCGGAGCCGCTCGCGAAGTCCAGGCCGCCGGCGCGTTCGCTGAGGCCGGCGGGAAAACGTACGCCGCGGGCAACCCGGCAGACCGCAGCGGCTCCGGATCCCACGGCTCCCGTCGTGCTCTCGGTGTCGAACCTCGTCAAGCGCTTCGGTCAGAACGTGGCAGTGTCGGGCATCGACCTCGAGGTGCGCGCCGGTTCGTTCTTCGGCATCGTCGGACCGAACGGGGCCGGGAAGACCACGACCCTGTCGATGATCACCGGCTTACTGCGGCCGGATGCCGGCACCGTTCATGTGCACGGCATCGATGTGTGGGCCAAACCGGTCGATGCCAAACGCATCATCGGGGTGCTGCCTGATCGTCTTCGCCTCTTCGACCGGCTCACGGGCGCGCAGCTGCTCTACTACTCCGGAACCCTGCGCGGCCTGGACGCCGAGACGGTGCGCATCCGTTCAGCCGACCTCGCCGCAGCCTTCGGGCTGGAAGACGCGCTGAACCGGCTGGTCGCCGACTACTCGGCCGGGATGACCAAGAAGATCGCCCTCGCCTGCGCAATGATCCACAGCCCGCGCGTCCTGGTGCTCGACGAGCCATTCGAGTCAGTCGACCCGGTGTCGGCGGTGAACGTGACCGAGATCCTGCAGAAGTACGTCGCGAGCGGCGGGACGGTTTTGCTCTCCAGCCACGGGATGGACATGATCCAGCGGGTCTGCGACCACGTCGCGATCATCGTGCAGGGCGCCGTACTGGCCTCCGGCACCGTCGACGAAGTCCGCGGCGAGAAGTCCCTCGAGGAACGATTCGTCGAACTGGCCGGCGGACGCAAGATGGCGGAAGGCATGGAATGGTTGCACAGTTTCTCGGACTGAAACTCCGGCTTCTGATCAACCTGTTCCGGCGCAGCCCGTGGCAGGTTGTCGGCATTTCGATCGGTCTCCTGTACGGGCTCGCCATTGCGTCGGGGTTCGTGGCCGTCCTGGTGGCCCTGCGTTACGTCGACGACGTCGCCCTGATCAGGAACGGGATGGTCGTGGCCGGTTCAGCCGTTGTCCTCGGCTTCCTGCTTGTACCGCTCGTCTTCGGGGTCGACGACAGCATGGACCCGCGCAAGTTCGCGGTTCTCGGCATCCCGACCCGGCAACTCTCGCTCGGCCTCGCGGTGTCGGCGCTGATCGGCGTTCCTGCGATTGCCCTCACACTGGTCTTGCTCGGCACGGTGTTCACCTGGTCGCGGGGGATTCCGGTGACAATTTTGGCGGTCGTGGCCGGGGCGCTCCTCTTGGCCACGTGCACCCTGGCGTCACGGGTGACCACCTCGATCGCCGCTTTCCTGTTGTCGACCCGCCGGTCCCGCGAGTTCACCGGCTTGATCGGCATCCTGCTGCTGGTGATGATCTCGCCGGTGGTGGTTCTGCTGCTCACAGTCGACTGGGCCCGGTACGGGCTCGACCTCCTCTCCGGGCTCGCCGGCACCCTGAGCTGGACACCGCTCGGTGCGGCCTGGGCGATACCGGGCGATGCCGCAACGGGCGAGTGGGGCGCCGCCCTCCTGAAGCTGTTGATCTCGATCGCGACAGTTGCGGTGCTCTGGTACGCCTGGCGGGGACTGGTCGCGAAGATGCTCGTGACACCCGGCCGGGAGGCGCATCTCAAGCAGTACGGCGGCCTCGGTTGGTTCGACCGGATGCCGCGCACGCCGATCGGCGCGATCGCCGCCCGCAGCATCACCTACTGGGGCCGCGATTCGCGGTACTGGGTCTCGCTGATCATGATCCCGATCGTCCCCGTGATCGCCATCGTTCCACTCGCCGTCGCCGGCGTGCCCCTCAACTATCTGGCGTTACTGCCGGTGCCCCTGATGTGCGTGTTCCTGGGCTGGACGATGCACAACGACGTGGCCTACGACAACACGGCGATTTGGCTGCATGTGGTGTCAGGCACCCGCGGCGTTGCAGACCGCATCGGCCGGCTGGTTCCGGCCTTGATCGCCGGGATCGTCGTCATCGGGCTGGGGTCCGCCGTCAGCATCTATTTCTACGGCGACTGGGCCGCATTGCCGGCAATGCTGGGTGTCAGCACGTGCATCCTGCTTTCCGGGCTCGGCTTCTCCAGCTACACCTCGGCGCGTTTCCCGTACCCCGCCACTAAGCCCGGGGACAGTCCCTTCGCGCAGCCGCAGGCGTCGGATACGGCGTCGGCGCTGATCCAGTCCCTCAGCTTCACCGGGTCGATCATCCTGTCGCTGCCTGCGATCGCCTGCGCGTTGCTGGGCACCTTCGTGGACCCGCTGTGGAACATGCCTGCCCTGTTCGCCGGGATCGGCGTGGGGTTGGTCGCCGTGATCGGCGGAATCTGGCTGGGTTCGCGCACGTTCGAGCGGCGCGGTCCCGAAATGCTCGCGTCCGCACTTCGCGCCTGACTCCGGCAGCTTCCGCATTTGCGGCGGAAGCTATTTAGACTGGACGTATGACTGACGACTTCCGTGCGAGCATCGCAGACCCAGGCCAGCCGGGCGGCGGTACCTCAACGCTCGACCGTGAACTCGAGGAACTCCTGAACCAGGAGCAGATCGAACCGGGCGACCACGAGCGCTTCTCCCACTATGTTCCGAAGGATAAGATCCTCGAGTCCGCCATCACCGGTAAGCCGGTCCGCGCTTTGTGCGGCAAGAAGTGGCTTCCGGGCCGCGACCCGGAGAAGTTCCCGGTCTGCCCGACCTGCAAGGCCATCTACGAGAAGATGAAGGCCGAGTAGCTCCTAGCGGAACACGGTCGGGATGACGGCGTCACCCCGACCGAGACGGAAGGCCTGGATCGGCAGTTCCGCCATGACGGATGCGTGGTGCTCGCGAGCGCGGCGCGTTCCGTCCGCGCCGAGGTACTGTTCGTCGATCACGCCGTTGGTGATCAACGGCACTAACAGGGGGCGTTCCTTCACCGCCTCAGCGTCGGTTTCCGGCTCACCGCCTGGCCCGTCGCCCAGGACAACGACCTCCTGGCGCGCGATTCCGTGTGCGTCGAGGCTCCGGAATGCGTTCTTGCGGCCGCCGACAGAGGCCTTCGAGGCCGAAGTCTTAGCCACGGACACCCAATCGCCGGCATTGTCGTGGTGGGCGACCAGTTTGTAGACCATTCCGGCGGCCGGCGAACCGGATCCGGTGACCACCGATGTGCCGACCCCGAACGAGTCGACCGGTGACCCGGACAGGGCGGCGATCGAGTATTCATCGAGGTCGCTGGTGACGGTGATGCGAGTGTTCACCGCGCCGAGGGAGTCGAGTTGGGCCCGTGCCGCGGCGACGACGGTTGGCAGGTCGCCGGAGTCGATGCGGATGGCGCCGAGCTGGGGGCCGGCCACCGCGACGGCCAGTTCGATGCCCCGCTCGATGTCGTAGGTGTCGACGAGGAGCGTGGTATCCGCTCCGGACGCGGCAATTTGGGCACGGAAGGCGTCTTCCTCACTGTCGTGGAGGAGGGTGAACGAATGGGCCGCCGTGCCCATGGTGGGGATTCCCCAGGCACGTCCGGCTTCGAGGTTGCTGGTGGCGGCGAATCCGGCGATGTAGGCTGCCCGGGCAGCGGCGACGGCGGCGTATTCACTGGTGCGGCGGGAGCCCATCTCCGCGATCGGGCGACCGAGGCCGACCGACACCATCCGGGCGGCCGCGCTGGCCACCGAGGTGTCGTAGTTCAGCACGCTGAGCACCAGCGTTTCCAGTACCACTCCCTCGGCGAAGGTCGCGTCCACCACCAGCAACGGTGAACCCGGGAAATACACCTCGCCCTCCCGATACCCCCAGATATTCCCGGAGAAGGAATAGTCGGCGAGCCAGTCGAGCGTGGGTTGTCGCACAACAGCGTTGTCCTTCAACCAGGTGAGTTCGGCATCCGTGAACCGGAACTGGCGGATGAGTTCGAGCAGGCGGCCGGCCCCGGCGAGGACGCCGTAGCGGCGGCCGGCGGGAAGCCGGCGGGCAAATGCCTCGAACATGCATTCGCGATCGGCGGTGCCGCTTTGGATGGCGGCGTCGACCATGGTGAGCTCGTAGCGGTCGGTGCGGAATGCTGAGGATTCGGTCACGCGGAAAGCCTATCCGCCCGCGCGACTAAGCTTGCTCGGGTGACGGATGCACCGATTGGAATCTTCGACTCCGGCGTCGGTGGTCTCACCGTTGCCCGGGCGGTCAGGGACCAGCTGCCGGGGGAGTCGATCCTCTACATCGGCGACACGGCGCACTCGCCGTACGGGCCGAAGAAGATCGCCGACGTGCGCGGCTACGCCCTCGACGTGCTCGACGACCTGGTCGCACAGGGCGTTAAGATGCTCGTCATCGCCTGCAACACAGCCTCTGCCGCCATGCTCCGAGACGCCCGCGAGCGTTACAGCGTTCCGGTGATCGAGGTCATCCAGCCCGCCGTTCGACGGGCTGTGGGAACTACGCGCAACAACCGGGTCGGAGTGATCGGCACCGTCGGCACGATCAACTCGCGGGCCTATGAAGACGCCTTCGCCGCGGCGACAAACCTGCAGTTGTTCACCCGCGCATGCCCGCGGTTCGTAGAGTTCGTCGAAGCCGGTGTGACCACCGGGGATGAGGTGCTGAGAGTCGCCGAGGAGTACTTGGCGCCGCTCCGCGACGCTGGCGTGGACACCCTGGTGCTCGGCTGCACCCACTACCCCTTCCTGAAAGGCGTCATCTCCTACGTGATGGGGGATGCCGTCACACTGGTTTCCAGCGACACCGAAACCGCCAATGACGTCTACCGGGTGTTGGTGAGCCAAAACCTGCTTCGGCAGTCCGCCAGCCCGCCCGTTCACCGCTACGAGGCCACCGGCGACAGTGCCGATGAGTTCCTGCAGCTGGCCCACCGCCTGATCGGCCCTGAGGTGAATCGGGTCGACCTCGTCGAAACAGGATCGATCAGCCTCGCCGCGCTCGGCGCCCACCGTCTTCCTTCGACCCGCCCCATCATTCCGACCACTCGCTAGGAGTACCAGTGACCGACATTCTGCGTTCAGACGGCCGCACCAACGACGAACTCCGTCCGATCACCATCGAGCGCGGCTGGAGCGCGCAGGCCGAAGGGTCTGCGCTCATCTCGTTCGGCCGCACCAAGGTGCTCTGCACCGCCTCGTTCACCAACGGTGTTCCTCGCTGGATGTCCGGCAAGGGCAAGGGCTGGGTCACGGCCGAGTACTCGATGCTGCCTCGCTCCACGAACGAGCGGATGGACCGGGAATCGGTGAAGGGTCGCATCGGCGGGCGTACGCACGAGATCAGCCGGCTGATCGGCCGGAGCCTCCGCGCGGTCGTCGACATGAAGGCACTCGGCGAGAACACCGTCGTGATCGACTGCGACGTGCTGCAGGCTGATGGCGGGACCCGTACCGCGGCGATCACCGGCGCCTATGTCGCGCTGGCCGATGCGCTGACGTGGGGCAAGGACAAGAAATTCATCGGGCAGAAAGCGCAACCCCTCATCGACAGCGTGGCCGCGGTATCCGTTGGAATCGTCGGCGGGGTACCTATGCTCGATCTGGCATACGTCGAAGACGTGCGAGCCGAGACCGACATGAACGTCGTGGTCACGGGCCGCGGCTCGTTCGTCGAAGTGCAGGGAACCGCGGAAGGGGCGCCGTTCAACCGGGGCGAACTGGACTCGCTCCTCGACCTCGCCCTGGGCGGCGCCGTGACGCTCACCGAGTTCCAGCGCGCGGCCCTGGGCCACTAGCGATGCCGGCCCAATCGCGCAGGCAGGTGGTGCTCGCCACGCACAACCCGCACAAGGTGCTTGAGTTGCGGCAGATCCTGGAGCCGCGGCTTCCCGGTATCGACGTGATCGCCTACGACGGGCCCGAACCCGTCGAGGACGGCGTGAGCTTCGCGGAGAACGCACTGATCAAGGCGCGAGCCGCCGCCGCACACACCGGACTGCCAGCCATCGCCGATGACTCGGGAATCTGCGTCGACATCCTCGGTGGCTCGCCGGGCATCTTCTCAGCCCGCTGGGCGGGGCCGGCAAAGGACCCGGGTGACAACCTGCGGCTGCTGCTCTGGCAGTTGAGCGACGTGCGCGATGAGGACAGGCGGGCGCACTTCACGTGTGTTGCCGCGCTTGCGTTTCCAGATGGCCGGGAGCGGCATGTCACCGGCATCTGGCCGGGACGCATGCTGCGTGCGGCGGCGGGGGGCGGTGGTTTCGGCTATGACCCGATCTTCCAGCCCGACGGGCACGAGACGTCGGCGGCTGCGCTCACCGACGACGAGAAGAATGGGGTGAGTCATCGGGCGCGTGCCTTCGACCAGTTGATTCCGGTGCTCGCGGAGACGCTGGGCGAGGTTCGCTGACGGACATCGTCGGACCGGCGCCGTTGCTGAGAATGGCATTCATTCCCATCAGCTGAGCCCGGTAGCGGGCCTGCGACGACCGCCGTACCGTTGACTCATGGGGCATGATCACGCTGCGCAGCAAGCGAATCGAACGCGGCTGACCGTCGCGATCGGCATCGTCGCGTGCGTGCTCGTCGTCGAGGTGATCGGTGCGTGGCTGACCGGCTCCCTGGCCCTGCTGGCCGATGCCGGCCACATGTTCTCAGACCTGGCCGGGCTGCTCATCGCCCTGGCTGCGACTGTCGTCGCCGCCCGGCCGGCCACCGACCGGCAGACCTTCGGCTTCCAACGGGCCGAGGTGTTCGGAGCGCTGATCAACGGTCTGATCCTGTTGGCGGTAGCCGTTTCCGTAGTGATCGGTGCGGCCTTGCGGCTGCTCACCGGCCAGGCCGGTGAGGTGCAGGGTGGACCGATGCTGGTGGTCGCGGTGATCGGTCTGGTCGCCAACGTCGCAGCACTCCTGCTCTTGCGGCCGGCGGCCGGGTCCTCCATCAATATGCGCGGCGCCTATCTCGAGGTGCTCGGTGACGCGCTCGGCTCTGTGGCGGTCATTGTGGCGGCCGTGCTCGTCCTGGCGACGGGCTTCACCCAGGCGGATGCCATTGCGTCGCTCCTGATCGCGGCAATGATCGCGCCGCGTGCCTTCATGCTGCTCCGCGACGCGGTGCGGGTTTTGAGCGAGTCGGTGCCCGTGGACACGGACGTCGCCCAGATCCGGGACCACATCCTCGGAACTACAGGTGTCGTGGCAGTTCACGACGTGCACGTGTGGGCCATCACGTCCGGAGCGCATGTCTTCTCAGCCCACGTCGTTGTCGAACCCGGAGTGCTCAATTCCGGTGGCGCTGGTCGCCTGCTCGATGAGCTCTCGGATTGCCTGTCCCACCACTTCGACGTGGCTCACTCCACGTTCCAGCTTGAACCGGCCGGGCATGCCGCCCACGAGGACCAGTCGCACCGGTAGGACCGGGTGGGTCCCTGTGGACTGCCCGCGTCGCGGTGCCGTCCTAGTGTCCTGGCTTGGCCTCGTGGCGCCCGTCGCGGTGCGCCTTGAACGCTTCGGGATCGAGAACCAGGCCCGCGGTGTCGACCGAGCTGGCACGTGCCGCGCGCTTCGCCTTCATCGACGACTGCACGTAGTGGAAGATCGTGGGGATCAAGGTGACCAGGACGGCACCGATCAGGATCAGGTCGATATAGGACTTCACGAAGTCGGCGACCGACGGGATGAGGTTCAGCAAGTGGCCGAAATAGGTCAGGCCAGCGCCCCAGATCAGCGCCCCGATGAGGTTGTACAGCGAGTACTTGCGGTAGTCCATATGCCCGACTCCGGCCGCAACCGGTGCGAAGGTGCGGACGATCGGAATGAAGCGGGCGATAATGACGGCCAGGCCGCCGAAGCGGGTGAAGAAGGCGTTGGTGCGGCGGACGTTCTCGACGCTGAAAATCCCGGATTCCTTGCGCTCGAACACGCGCGGCCCGAGCTTGTGCCCGATCAGATAACCCACTTCACCGCCGAGGAAGGCCGCGAAGCCGATGGCCAGGCATACCCACCAGATGTCGATGTTGATCAGGGTGCCCGTGACCAGGCCGGTGATGACCAAGAGGGTGTCGCCAGGAAGGAGGAAACCGATGAGGAGTCCCGTCTCTGCGAAGACGATTGCGCACACCAGCACCAGCGCCCATGGTCCGGCTGAGTTGATGAGGACCTCGGGGTCGAGCCACGGGATAAGGGAGGTGTGAATCACTGAAAATCTCCAGTCGGGTGCGGTCAATTCGGCCACGCGGTGGGGATCGCTAGCACTAGCTATGAGGTTACTGGGTGAATCCGAAAGATACCCGTGGGGTTAACCCCCCGATTCGGCCGGTTCTGCAACGGCATCCGGTGTCGACCGACGTGACTCGCGCCGGTCGAGTAGCCACGCCCGGATGCCGAAGATGATCGACAGGACGATGAAGAAGCCTGCGATCACGTAGGCGGCGCTCTTGACGCCTGGAATCGAGGCAGCGTAGTAGCCGGTGAGGGTGATTCCGACGCCCCAGGCGAGGGCGCCGACCACGTTGCTGCTGAGGAAGCGGTAGTAGTTCATTCGACCGACACCGGCGATGACCGGAACGAACACCCGGGCCCACGGCATGAACCGAGCGATCACGACTGACCACCAGCCGAATGTGCGGTAGAACGACTCCGTTTTCGCGATGGCGGCCTGGGTTCTCCGGCCACCGTGGCGGTCGAGGTAGCCGCGGCCGTAGCGACGGCCCAACAGGAAGCCGACTTGGTCGCCGAGGAACGCGGCGACCCCTGTCCCGACGACCAGCACCACGATGTTGAGGTTCTGCGACGAGGCGGCGACCAGGCCGGAGGCGAAGAGCAGGGAGTCGCCGGTGATGAAGGGGATGAAGACGCCCAGCAGCAGCGCGGTGCCGGCGAAAACGAGTCCCCAGATCAGCAGGTAGAACAGAACGACGCCCACGTTCGAGAGCGTGTCATCGAGCTGGTCGTTGAGGGCGGACAGGCGAAGCATGGGCACCATTCACGAGAGGAGTGAGGCAAGCCTAACCTGTCGGGCTGCGCGCGTCACTCGGGATGTTGCTGTCACTCGGGATGTGGCTCTGGTCGACGTGCTGGGCGGCTTGCGGTGGGGTTGTGGTGGGTTATTGGATGCGGCCGCCGCGGCGGGGGGTTCTGGTGATGTCGATGCTGGCTGGGGGGATGAACCAGGGGATGTTGTCGATGATTTTGATGTCCCAGCCTTCGCTGTGGAGGAGGTGGTGGTGGGG